>NZ_JBYHFQ010000002.1:0-243701 GCF_057669665.1 Sporosarcina sp. Y1004
TCATCCCACGACTGAAGTCACGGGTGTTCTTGGCTTAATCATAAACTGAATCCTCGTTGCTGATTAATACGATGTCATCTTCCGTAACTTCGGCTGGGACTTCATTCTTTGGAATGAGGAACTGATTTTCTTCGTTAGGATATTCCAGGAACACATACTGACCATCTTCGGTTCTATCAAGTGTGTATTTAACTATTGTCATTCGCAAGCCCACCCATCCTTGTCACGGTCCATTTTCGACTGGTATGCAGCATGACCTTGTAGGACGCCGATAGGATGTACTGTCTTTAATTTTGTACAGTTTTTAAAATTAATGGAGCTCTGATAGATAAGGGATTCGAGGATTCAATTGAACTACACCATTATATTTTGAGTTCCATCAATAATCGTTCGGAATTTCTCTACCTCTATAGAAGAAAGATTTTACAGGATGACCGGAAATGATGTCCACCGAGGGCAAGTGCGGTTGTTGCAGACTAATAATAAGAGGGACTATTTTTACGACAATACAGAAAATAAACGGTGAAACGTAACATGGAAATTGCGAAATTCAAGGAAGAACAATTCAGCAATCGTTATTTTTAGCATAAAAAATTTTAAAGTCGTCTATTTTTGGTATGGCTATTAAGATTCGTTAAAAACCGAACGTTTTTCAGTGCCCTCTGTTATTAGTTGGGGTGTTTTGGGACGTTTTCCTTCTTGCAGATTGTTAATGGTTAAGCCAAAATCCATCTGAAGATGAGGATAATCTTTAAAGCCGTGCCAGTCTCCTCCCCATTGAAAGCCCAGCTCCTTTGCAATTTCTGCAACCTCAAACCAGTCTGATTGACCATTTCCGTTCCCATCATATTCAGTATCCCAGATCACATTACCATTCTTAAGCTGAAGAGCAAAATCGACTGCAAGGCCAAAGTTGTGATAGGATTCGCCTCCCTCCGAATGAGTAACCACTTTTCCGGGAGTTCTTCTGCCCTTATCATAAAGCTTGTCTTGCTCCTCAAACGAACGATAATTATCTGTGATTAGGATTGCAATCTCTCTTTCTGCCGTTTTTTCTAATAAAATCCCCACTTTCTCTGCTACAACGGGGTGCAGTTCAGTTGGGAAAGTCTCTGCATTTACTTCGTATTCAACCTGGTCCGATGAACCAGGATTTCCCTTTAATAATAAAGATTGATAGGCAACAAATGCAAAGAGGAATAACAGCATTAATTTCAGTAGTTTCTTCACAAGATGTTATCCACTCCTTCTTAACGATTTTCGATAAAATCTATGTTTAATTTAACATGAAAAGGACAAAAATTGCACGAACTTAGTCGCAAAAAGGTAAACTACCATACTAGTAAAGAGGCTTTATCAACATTTTTTTCGCGACTTCTTCCTTATTTTCCACTACGACTTCTCGTCAATCGGAGTAGCTGGTGTCAATGGTGTTAGTGGCGTTGATGAAACTTTACCTATTACATCATAGTAGAGACTGACTTTCCCAATGAATTTGAGATAGTAATATGCTTCAAGTGTGCTGCTCCATATTTTACGGAATATCTACGGATCATATCTAAAACTGCCCTATCAGTTTTGTTAAGCTGATTCCAATTGGCTGAGATATGCTGATTAGAAGCTTTGTCTAAATCATTTTTGTTTGTGACGTGTGCATAATTTTATAGATAAGTTGTCATGAGTGAGAGTCCCCTCATGCACATCAGAAAATAAAAAGGCAAATCAATTGACCTTTTCACCACCCCACTCAAACCTTTGATACCACTGGGTTTCCAAAAGGGTAATTTTCTCTCTAATTGTATTAATGTAAGCAGCGCAGCCTTTTTCATCAATTGAATTAGAGTGTTTTGTGTCATTTGGAATGGCAATGAGAATGAGAACCGAGATGATCAATAATACAATCATCATTTCAATGAATAGAGGTGTGGAGGTGTGGACGTCTAAGTCTAAGTTTAAAACCGCCATTTCTTTTATATAGAAGGTGGCCGTGTTATTTACCATAATAACCAATTATCAATAGTATGTTTACTACTCCTATATTGTGGACGACTATCACGTTGCTCTAACCAAATAAGGCGCTGGACGCACGTTTCGGGTCTTTTCCTCCAGAGTTAATGCACTAACCTCCATATTATACTGACGCTCTACAACCTTACCGTGTGCCCCTTTAAACACTGCTCGTAATGTTCTAGATATCGTTAATACACCTCATTTACATCACGTACGATATTCAACAAAACATCTTTAGCACGTACAAAATCACGAGTATCATTTATTTCTGGTGATAATACGCACTTGCAACTTTAAACCAAGTGGACCATCTAGATACTCTTTCACCATCAACTTATACTCATTGCTATATTTAGTCATAATAAAACACCCCAAAAGTTAGATTTCAACTCTAACTTTTGGGGTGCGCAACATACCTCTGGTCGGTTTTATCAATCGTTATTTAATACTTCATTCCATTTTCGTATTCCTCATCTTTTACCTGTTTATATCATATTTGTCTCTGTATCTTCTATACGTCCTGCGGTTAATACCTGTGATTCGCTCAATATCTTTTTCAGTTTCTCCATCAAGATATAATTTAAAAGCGTGCAGCAGCTTAGGATCGTTTTCTTTACATTTCAGCTTCCCCCCTTTAAATTTCCCTTTCTTTTTAGCGATAGTAATGCCTTGGGCTTGTCTTTCTTTGATGCGCTGTCTATCACTCTCGGCTTAATATTTGTATATTTCAATCATTAGATTATTGATTAGTCGCCTTAAATTAACGTCCTCGATACCTTTCAAAGAAGGAAGGTTAAGGACTTCTAGTGTCGCTCCCTTCTGCTGAATGATATTCATTAGGTCCGTTAAATCTTCGTTGTTTCTTCCTAGTCGATCAAGTTCTGTAACCACGACAATATCGCCTTCTCTGATATAGTTCAGCATGGTTTTTAATTGAGGGCGATCGGTAGACTCTCCACTTATTTTGTCAGTAAATAATTTGGAAACGTCCTCTAACGCTTCAATCTGTCGGTCCAAATTTTGTTCTTTACTACTTACTCTCGCATAACCTACTTTCGCCATAAAATCAGCCCCTTCAATGCACAACTCTGTTGTCACTTTTAGAGATAAATTGCACCAATTCAAGTTTTATTTTGCATAAAATTTTAAAAACCAGCAACCTTAAAGAAAGAGGTCACTGGTCTTTCGA
Organism: Sporosarcina sp. Y1004; assembly: GCF_057669665.1. Taxonomy (NCBI): domain Bacteria; kingdom Bacillati; phylum Bacillota; class Bacilli; order Caryophanales; family Caryophanaceae; genus Sporosarcina; species Sporosarcina sp. Y1004. The sequence goes on from NZ_JBYHFQ010000002.1 coordinate 3,200, forward strand.
ATTCTTGGCTTCGCATATAAAACTTCCGCTAATCCGTCATATGTAAACTTTACTCTACGTTAAAGCAAGATTGTGTGATTTTTCTGTATGGAATTTGGGGATTTCTTTTTTATATGAATGCAAAACAGCTATTCACGATGAATGTGAATAGCTTTTCGTACTCTTACACTAACGCTTTTGCCAAGTCTTCAAGTAAATCTTCCACATCTTCTATACCAACCGAAATGCGAACGAGACCGTCTGTGATACCTAGTTGTAATCTCCGTTCACGCGGAATCGACGCATGTGTCATTCGTGCAGGAATTGAAATCAGACTTTCAACTGCTCCTAAACTTTCTGCGAGCGTAAAGTAGCGCAATTTCGCAAGCAGCTCATCGGCATTTTGTTCGCTTCCAACATCGAACGAAATCATCCCTCCGAAGCCGGTCGCCTGCCTTGTCATCAATTCCCGACCCGGATGTGTTTTAAGTCCCGGATAATACACTTTTCCCACTGCTTCATGCCCTTCTAAAAACTCCGCGATTTTCTGTGCATTCACATTATGCTCTTCCATACGAAGCCCAAGAGTTTTTATACCGCGAATCAATAACCATGAATCCTGTGGTCCAAGGATAGCACCAACCGAGTTTTGAATGAAGTGTAAATCCTCTGCAAGCTTCTCTGTCGCTACAACAACAAGTCCAGCTACGACGTCACTATGACCTCCGATATACTTCGTGGCACTATGCAATACAATATCTGCACCTTGAGCGATTGGTTGTTGAAAATACGGTGTCATAAACGTATTATCGACAATTGTGAGCAACCCCTTTTCTCTTGCAAGTTTAGTAACAGCCTCAATGTCCGTTATTTTCAACAGTGGATTCGTTGGAGATTCCAAGAAAATCGCTTTTGTATTTTCTTCAATCGCCTCTTCTACTTTTGAGACATCACTAGAATCAACGAATGTTGCCGTGATGCCAAAACGATTTAATACTTTCGTAATGACACGGTATGTTCCACCATATACATCGTCCGTTAGAACAACATGGTCGCCTTTGCTAAACAACATCATAACCGAACTAATCGCTGCCATCCCGGAGCTAAAAGCAAAGCCCGCTTTTCCGCCTTCCAAATCGCTAATTAATACTTCTAGCGCATGGCGAGTTGGGTTACCTGTACGTGAATATTCATAACCGTTAAATTGACCGACTGACTGTTGTTTGTACGTACTTACTTGGTATATTGGTGTCGAAACAGCGCCTGTCGTTGCATCTCCAACAATACCGCCGTGGATTAATTTCGTTTTTGCACGCATGAATTATTCTCTCCTTTTAAATAGATCATATATGTTCTGACTTAAATAACGCTCGCTTGAATCGGGAAAAATAGTAACAATATGGCTTCCTGCTTTCACAGTTTCAGCTTCACGTAAAGCACCGTAAAATGCAGCTCCAGAAGAACTTCCAACAAGTAACCCCTCATTCTTCGCCAATGAACGCAATTGTGTAAACGCGTCCTCATCCTTCACTGTAAGAATGGCATCAAAATACGAAAGGTCCATATAGCTTGGTAAAAACTCCATTCCGATTCCTTCCGTTACATGGGATCCTACTACACCGCCGTTGATTATAGAGCCTTCAGGTTCCACGACAACTGTTTTCACACTCGGGTTGTGCCCTTTCAAAAACTGCGAAGTCCCCATAAATGTACCACCAGAACCCGCACCTGCAACAAAGACGTCTATTTCCCCATCTAAATCACGCCATAATTCAGGTCCAAGCGTCTTCATATATGTCGCCGGATTTGCCGGATTTGAGAACTGAGAAGGTGAAAAAGCGCCAGGGGTCTTTAAAACAAGTTCTTTCGCTTTCTCGATCGCGCCACTCATACCTAGTTCAGTTTTCGTATTGACTATTTCAGCGCCAAGAGCGCGCATAAGTGTTTGTTTTTCTAAACTAAACTTCTCCGGTACGACAAATATCACATGATAACCTTTGCCTATCGCAGCAAGAGCCAAACCGATACCCGTATTTCCTGCCGTTGGTTCTATAATTGTTCCACCTGGCAACAAGTATCCCGATTCCTTTGCGTCCTCAATTAGTGATAACCCGAGTCGATCCTTTACGCTCCCCCCCGGATTTAGATACTCTAGCTTAGCGAATATCCGGCAATTATTAGGAATGTAAATATGGCTAATCTCAACAATCGGCGTGTTTCCGACTAAATCCTGTACACTGCCGTAAACTTTCATCACGCTTCCTCTTTGTATACTTGGTGCCATTCATCTTTTTTCTCGAGCATATTTTCTGCTAACTCCTTGGCACCTTCTAAGCTATGATTGGCGGCCCATCCACACTGCACTTCATTACACGCCGGTACTTCGGTTGCCACTAGGACATCCTGTAATGTCTTTTCTAAAATGACAATAATATCTTCGTAATCATTATGATTGATGACAGATAAATAAAAGCCGGTTTGGCAGCCCATCGGACTAAGATCGACAACTTTATCCGAATGATTCCGAATGTTCTCTGCCATTAAATGCTCGATGGAATGTAGTGCATCCATTTTCATAATCTGTTTGTTAGGCTGTGTTAAACGTAAATCGTACTTATACACTTCATCACCTTGAATTCCCTGTTTCTTCCCTGCTAAAAGAACATACGGTGCAGCAACTTTCGTATGATCTAAGTTAAAGCTCTCAACATTCAGTTTCCTCATCATGCTCTCCCCTTATCGTTTAGTAGCGTCCATTAGCCAGACAAAATCGTTCAATTGTCTAAACGTCACTTCGAACCCAGCTTCTAGAAATAGTTTCATCAATACAGGTAGTGTTGTGTAATATTCACTTTCTAAATCGTTCGCAACATTATTAAAGTTTCTTGCCCGTTCCTTATCAATCTGAGCCTGCTTTGCATCTTCCGTAATAAAAGCGGTATCCGCAAAAACAATTTTCCCGTTTTTCGGTAGCAGCTGGGCATACTTCTTCAGCGCAATTCCTTTTTCTTCGTCAGTTAAATGATGAAATACATATGAACTTGCAATTGAATCGATTGACATGCCTACAGTTTCAAAATCTACTAGATCTCCGTCTTTGATTTCAATTAAAGGAAAACGATCTGCCGTTATTCTCCGCATCGCAGTGTTCGGCTCAATGCCAATCACTTGATGACCGGCATCAATTAATTTTGCTGTCAGATTTCCCGTCCCTGTACCGAATTCAAGAATAGTTCCAACAACTTTGCTTGTGACAGCATTTAGAATCTCGTCATAGCCTTCGAATACATCGCGGTATTCAGGATCCTCCCCAGCTACTGATGAGTCATACGAGTGAACCCATTCATCAAAAATATCTATAAATTCACGTCCCATAATAAAACTCCTTTTTAAAAGTATATTATTCCGAGGTATTTACTGCGATTTAGGCGAAATATCAATTTTTATTCCACAAACCCAAAATGGTGCAGAAATTGGTATGGGAGAAATTACGGCTAAATTATTTGCTCGTGAAGGTGCAAAAGTAGTGGCAACGGACTTGCAAGAAGATAAGTTAAAAACAGTGGTAGACAACAACATTGCTGAATTCGGAGATGTTGCTATTGCAGTGAAGCATAACGTGGCTAGCGAAGAAGATTGGATTAATGTAGTAGAACAAGTGAAAATAAATATAAAAGTTGTTTCAATGGAGAAACAACTTTTATAAATTTTGTTCTTCAGTTAACGAGTGCTTTAGTGAAGATTCGGCTGCCTTACATGGTAGCTTTTTCTAATTGAGAAATAAAGCTAAATACTTCCGTGAACGGATGTTATGTCTACCAAGGTGCATGTAGCACCGAGCATGCAAAAGACCATCAACGCTCAAGCCCAATGTGTTGATATTGATAGTTCCATAAAAAAAGAATTATCGTGTTAGGATAATTCAGCTTTGGCAAAAATATGCTATTTTCATCATTCCAAACTATAAAACAATCATCGCGACTGTCGCTTATTCCTGTACAAGTGGAAGAAAACTCTTTTTGCCATTTACAATTCTGAAGCTGAATTCCGATTAACCTCCTTTTGAACCCTCGGACAATACGTAACGACTCTTTTTAAGCACCCCCATAAAAACCCCACTTTATGTTTTTCCTTCGGTCAACGTTTAAACACTAATTTACCCAATGGGTCAATTTAACATAAAACATAAAAGAAATGTCCCTGAAGAAACCTATGTTTATCATTTCATAAGCGAACCTTGTTCATATAGGTAAGTCAATGAGATATCTTTTTTGCAGCTACCCGTTTAATTATATTTATTTCATGGTACATGGCATTAGATAAAATTCCATTATCTATGTTTTTGTTAATATGGTAATAAAAACTTGCTAACAATTCTATTGGCATTCTATTATACAAAGAAAATCCCCCATCATCCATTACAACACCGACCCTTTTTAATACATAATACAGTGTATTTACTCAAATGTTAATCACTTTCGCAAATTATGTCGAAAGAATTCTAATATTTCTATATTCCTTAAAATGCTGTGTCTGAACAGCCATAAAAAAATGTTCTTTATCACAGAAGAATCCAAATGACCACTGTTGAATTTACGGATGTAGCAACTGACAAAATGGGTAATGTTGTTGAGTTCAAAAAAGCTTTACGCCTCCAATTGTTTGATGGTGTCTAACAATTGGGGTGCAGTTCAACTCCCCCTTATACCAACTTTCATTAACCCACTGCACATAAAGGTTTAGAGAGTATTGTTATCAGGAAAAAATCTTCGTTTTAATGGGCATTTGGTCGAAACATGACGGAATAGAAAAAAGAGTAGTGATAGGCTACTCTTTTTAAAATAATCGAAAATCTTTTAATGAATCTGCCACTTCTTCCTCTGTAATTCCGATATATCTTTTTGTAATTGATTGATCCGAATGGTTGAAGATGTTCATTAATGTTACTACATCATGAGTCCGCTTATAGTAGTGATAACCGAATGTCTTTCTCATTGAGTGGGATCCAATGTCCGTACGTCCTATAAGTTCAGCTGCTTGAACAAGTATTCTGTATGCCTGTGTAGTTGTTATGTGGCTATCACCTTTTCTTGATGGGAATAGATAACCTTCTTCATTCATTTCCTCTGTATAGTCTGCAATATCTGGCATGATAGCATTAAGGTGTACAGTACGTTCTTTCTTTGTTTTACCCTCACGGATTTTGAAATTAGATTTCCCTTTCACGTCCGATACTTTTAATTTTACAGTATCGCCTACCCGTAACCCCGTTGATATTCCGATTTTGAATAGAAGTACATTTCTATTTGCGTTCCGTTTGCCCATTTCTAACGCATCAATCATTTCTTTGATTTCTTTTTCCGTTGTTAATGGTTGAACGTCTATCATCATGCCTTTTTTTGTGTTCGTGTTTGCCATCGTAACAGCCCCTTTTTTATGTATTCTTTTGATGTTAATTCAATAACAGCATACATTGAATAAGAGGTCGACATCGCAATGTCTTTGTTAAGCTATTTTCCATGTATCCTTTTAGGTAATAGCATACATTGAATTTATGATAAGCAAGTTTTCCGTAACTTGATAACTTTTTTAAAGGAACGATCCCGTAACACAATGATTGATTGTTTTTTCTCTCACTTAAAAGTCGAACTACTGGAACATAAAAAAATAGTATCAGGTTCTAATACAATTCTGAATTGCATTAGAACCTGATAACTAAATTGAATGGGCAATCATTACGAAAAAGCAGAAATACTTCACTTTATTTCAACATAATCTCCATCCTCGACCACCCTATCGAAGTCGCCACCCCAGAAAAGATATATTGATGTTTTACCATTTTCATATTTATATAAAGCAACAACCTTTGCTTCCTTTGAATACAACACATAGCGCCCCTCCCGATCGGTAAATTTTCGACCTGCAAAATCGGGTAAAATCTCATTAAAAAATTCCTTTTCTGATACCTCCGCGATTATACTTTCTACTATTTCGCCACTGTAGTAAATTGACATACCCGGATATAGCTGAACCAATTCTTGATTAAGATCGATATCAGGATACTCTCTTTTCGGCTTACCTAATATTGAGACATTTTCGACTTTGGACATAAAGATAGTTATTTTATTTAGCATAATTCTTTTCGTAACTAGATCTAGGTATACTTTTCTTTTAGGGACTGGTCTGAAAGCTCGATTCATCGCTCTAGCAATAAATGCGGAAATGTGTGCTCTTATTAAATGTTGATTAGGTTTAAATGTCCAGGAGGACGTGTAAATGTGTCGATAAACCTTGTGGCTATCACATTTCTAAAAACCATGTGTTGTATTTGTGTTGCGTTTGATTAAAAACCAATAACCTTGGATACTATTCTACACGAGCACAAAGAGTTGACGAAAAATGAATGGAGTCTTTAATATATTGCAGAAAGTGTGGCTACCCAAGTAAACAACACCCTTTTCCAAAACACACACAGGCACTTAGAGATTTTATGCTGAGCCGTATTATAAATAGATGATAAGCTAAATATTAGGAGTACTTTTATATTGTTAGTATGATGGAGTTAATAATAGATATTAGGAGGAGTGTTGAGATGACAAAATATGAATTACCAGACGTGTGGCAGTGGGAAGAAGAGTATTCGAATAGAGGCGGTAATCGTCCGACAGCCGGTGAACGTTTCGAACAAAAACTACCAGTCGGAGAGGCACCGTTCCAACTCTATTCACTGGGAACGCCGAATGGTATTAAAGTGACGATTATGCTGGAAGAATTAAAAGAGTTGGGTGTCGATGGTGCAGACTATGATTTGTATAAAATCAATATTGGAGCCGGCGATCAATTTGGTTCAGATTTTGTCAAGATCAATCCTAATTCTAAGATCCCAGCCCTAGTCGATCAAAGTCAAAGTCCACGTGTGGAAATTTTTGAATCAGGGTCGATTCTGCTTTACTTGGCTGAGAAATTTAATAAACTGATCCCGACAGATATTCATGGACGGACAGAAACCCTTAATTGGCTATTCTGGCAAATTGGGTCAGGTCCTTATGTTGGTGGAGGGTTTGGTCACTTTTTTGCTTATGCGCCAGAGCCTATGAAATACCCAATTGATCGTTTTACTATGGAAACGAAACGTCAATTAGACTTACTTGATAAAATATTAGCTCAGCGTTCTTATATCGCTGGTGATACCTATACTATTGCAGATATTACGATATGGTCTTGGTACGGGCGTTTAACTTTAGGTAAATTGTATGAAGGCTCTTATGAATTTTTAAACATGGATGAATATACTCATCTCTTGGAATGGGCTCATCGCATTGCGGAACGACCAGGCGTTCAAAAAGGTCTGGTAGCAGAGTATCAGTCGCTTGAGGAGTAGTTTCAAGAAAACAATGTATTGATGTTTTTCTCCTTTAAAATAGAATTAAAACCTTATATAGACATGTCAAAGAGAACGGTATCATAAATAGGAAGAGTCGTTTATTCAACAAAAGGGCGCTTTTCTTGAATAAGAAGGCGTCTTTTTGATATGCCCAGCACATTTAAGAGATGAGATCTTGTTAGGGCGAAGAAAAGATTGTGAAGATTCTCACTTAAACTACAGGGTGCTTTAACACAATAAGGAATAAAATTAAAGAGTCTAAAATATGCAAGGATTTATACACTTCTTGTATATTTAGGCTCTTTTTTCATTCATAAAATATGCACATTATGTAAGCTGCTATTGTATAGAGTATTCATTTAATTCTTGGAGCTATTGTTTAGCAATCGGACCAGATCGTGACTTCTTTGACATACAAAGGCACAGTTATTGTGCCTTTACTCATTAAAGTATTTTTTAAAATATTTACATTGTTTAAAAGTTTATAGTTCTTTGAATAATCATATCTGGCATTCCCTCGCCCGCTCCCTCCATGAGCCGCTGCATTTCTTCCGTGTACGTAGATTATCTTTCCTAAATCTTTCTTCTTGAGATATGAATCTTTATTCCACTCTTTTTTTTTTGCCTCTTTCTTTAATTCCGTAACGAAATTTACATATTTAGCCTCTCTATTCCTCACAACTTTTTCATTTTTTCCATCTATATATGTGCCATAATCAACATAATATAAAGGATTATAATTATGTTTCATAATCTCATTTATATAATAATTAAGTGCATCCACTGGATCATAATTAGCCGGTTTCATTAGGGGTTTATAATGATTTTGTGCACCGTATTCAAAAACTCTAAATAAGAAAACACATCTAGGGAGGGATTCAAATTGTTTTAGAGATGCATGGTATAATTCAAATAACATTTCATGTTGCGAATCTTTAAAATGGACGGTCGAGTAGCCTTTCACTTGTTTTAATATAGGAAGTTCAAGATGTAAAGGCTCACCCTCTGGACTTTCAAAGAAATTCTTCTTTCTTAACCTAAGCATGTCCAGTAAATCAAACTGTTCGTATAAATTAAATAGCTTCTTATTAAAATTACCATTTTTTTGTAAAGTAAAAATAAGGACGACCACTTAAATAAGCAATAATATTCAACAATGTATTTTTTGTAGCTTCACTTGTGTTTTCGTTACCAAAAACAGAAATGCAACCCCTCATTTGCGGTGATATACGCGTCTTTGTATAAAATAATATCTTTTCGATACCTATAAACTGGTTCAGGTCCAATAAAGCTGTCTGAGGTGTTTATATATTCAAACGGATATTTTTTTAAACTATATAATAGCTGGTTTGTCTCCTCTAGTTCCCTTTTTATCATCTGCTTCAGGTAATTCTTTATGTTTTCATAAATTGATTTTTCATCACTATATAGCTTTCTACTTTCCAGTACCCTTTTTATAATTATTTCATTACTTTTAGGGTATATTAGACTTACTGCTTCCTTATCCAATTCTTTTAATATACGTATGCACATTTTTCTTTCAGATAGATAAATCATCTTATATTTCTCTAAGTAAGGCTTTTTCTCGTTAGAGGTTTTGCATAAAGCTTTTTCTTTTCCTAATTTAAAAATAAGCTCCTCATAACCCTTTAACCTATATAAATGGAGTCTTGTAATAAAGTTAATTGGATTTAAATCGCTTAAATCTATTAATTTATCAAAAGAACTCTCTAGTTCTCTTAATTCCTTAGCTACATCCAAAATCATAATTATTCCCCTTTAATCTTTTATAACAATAATATCCAATTTTAAAAAGGTACTTTATAACAAATTCATATCATCCACAAACCTAATTAACATATGGAATAATATGAATGGTTGGAGAAGTTTATCCAAACCTCTCGACAGAATGGAACATAAAAAGTAATGGACTTAACCCATTTGAATTTGGATCGGCCAGTCATGAAAAAGCAAACTGGAAATGCCCAACCAATCATTCATGGAAAACTTCGATAGCGACCCGTAGTCATGGTGGAAATAATTGTCCCTATTGCGGCTCTCGAATAATAATTCCAGAAAATAACCTAGCTATAAAGTATCCCGCACCGCTTCAGGAAAGCATCCAACGAAAAACAAAAAGAATCCTTACAATTATTTTCCGTACTCACACCTTTCAGTCTGGTGGGTATGTCTGCGTTGAAAAAGCGAATGACAAGCTACCATTACTAATCTAACAAATAAAAATTTGGGCTGTCCAAACTGTGTACAAAAAAGAGAACATAGCACTGAAGGAAATTAAAGTGCATGTTCTTAGAGTATGATATTTAGTTAGAAGAGCATAAGGGAATTTTTGCCTTATGCTCTTCTAACTATTTTCATGTATCTATACTATGTGTAAAACTAACGTATATCAAAGCAGTATCTAAGGTAAAATGTTGAATACTGAAACTCGATGAAACAAGGCAAAAGTAAAAACCCTTGATTACCAAAAGGGTTTTTACACTGTTTGAAATCATATGATCTCTAGGTATCGAGACGGCGGGAGTCGAACCAACCGTCTGATAAAACGCTATAATACCAGTATTTCCAAGGTTTTTTAGCTGCTACTTAAAATGTTTGACTACGTATTTGACTACGTTTAACAAAAATGCGTTGCGGGGGGGCAAAATAAAATATATAATTTTTGTTCAATCAAGATCTCCATATTTTTATACCACTTATAATAAGGTGAACCGTATCAAAAAAGTAAATGAGGTTTTTAGTTTTCTTCAAGAGCATATTATTATGCTTTTGTTAATAAACCTTTTCAATGCTGTTTAAAATAATATTGAGAAGCCCCAATAATTAGAAAGGGAGCTGGTATAAGTACTAGCTCCCTTTATCAATTCTATAGGTTTGGCTGGAGTGTGGGACAAGGTACCTGTCTACCGGCTACTTTCCGTATCTTCGTCTTTCTCCAGATAATCTTCAGGGACTTCTTCTTCTACGTTTCCATCTACTTCCTTACCAAAATCACCGTTCATTTCGTTTTTAGTGGGTTCTTCAACGTTCTCATACAGGTCTATCGGTGCATTGTCCTCAATTGGCTCTACTTGCGGGTCCCCCTGCGGTTCTTCTCTGTTATCATTACCTTTTGCACAAGCCGTTGTAAGTAATAATACTAAAATAGAGGCAATTAATTTGATAAATATATTTTTCGTCATTTAATTTCCTCCTTATGCTTACTTCCTTCTTCCTCAAACAAGCAATCCACCATTTTTGCTATAGTGAATGATCCCTTCTGACGCTCGATAAGCAAGTGCTCCTAAAGTTGCTGTCGCATTGTAACCGCTTTGGTGAGGATATGCTGAACCACCGACGACGAATACATTATCCGCTTCCCACATTTGCAGGTACGTGTTAACAGCAGAGTTTTCCGGTTCGGTTCCCATGATGACGCCGCCTGTATTATGTGTCGCTTTATAATCTGTGATGTCATAATGCTTCATCGATTCATTTTCAGAAACATGGGTGGCTCCCATTTCCTGTATAATTTTCTTTGTTTGTTCATTCAGGAAATGTCCTCGGTTCCGATCCGTATCCGTATAATCGAAGGTCATACGAACGAGTGGATACCCGTTAATATCTTTGTAAGTTGGGTCTAAATCCAAATAATTATTCACATGGGGCAAACATGCGCCATACGTATAAACATTAATTGAGCGGTTAAAATACTTGATTGATTGGTCTTTAAATTCTTTTCCCCATTTTGGTGTTCCAGGAGGAACTTGATTGTTAGCGATTGGTCTTTTTGCGTATTGTGCCAGCAGGATAGAACCACCGTGCAGGAAATCATGGTCTGTATGATCAAAGTTATCCGCGTTAAAATTATCTAATGTCGCGGCTAGTCCTCCCGCTCCCATGGCAACGTTAAATTTTTTATCATCAAAAAATCCGTCCGTACCTACGATTACTTGATAACAGTAATTTTTTCCGATTGTACCTCTTTGTGTTTCTGGATTATACGGGGTACCAAGTCCGGAAACGAGCAGCAAGCGGGAATTATTAAATGTATAACTTGTTAATACGACAACTTCCGCTGGTTGTTCAAACTGCTCTCCTGTACGCGTATCCACATAAAGAACCCCTGTTGCTTTTTTGCCATCATGCAACACTTCGAGGACTTCCGAATGAGGACGAAGTTCAAAGTTACCAGTAGCCTCCGCTGTTGGAATCACTGTAATGTTCGGACTTGCTTTCGCTCCATACTCACAGCCAAACCGTTCACAAAACCCCTTATATTGACAGGCGCCTATATGCTGGCCGTCTGGATTTTGGTAGTTTTGTGAATTGTTCGCTGCTGGCATAGTAAAAGGATCAAGCCCCATACCTTGCGTTGTTTCCACAAATAGCTCCATCGCTGGTGTACTTTTCAATGGAGGATTCGGAAAGGGTTCCGACCGTTTGCCACGAAGCGGGGTCTCATCACCAGAAATACCAGCCATTTTCTCAAACTTCACGTAATACGGCTCGATTTCATCATATGTAATCCCCCAATCCTGGAGATTTAATCCATCCGAAATTTTGCTTTCACCATATCTTTCAATTGTTTTTGACTTGATTTCAAAATCATAAGGTGAATAACGATCGGTTAGTCCATTCCAATGCGTGCCTGCTCCTCCAACACCTTCCCCTAATAGGAAGGAGCCATGTTGGCGCATTGGTAAGGCTCGTTGACTCTTATTATTTCGAAATGTTATGGTTTGCCTGGACAAATCCTGTGCATTTTCATACCGTAATGCATAGCGGAGTTCATCATATTTCATCGCGAAATCTTTTGTTCGCCGATTTCTACCCCGTTCTAATCCGACAACTTTTAATCCTGCTTTGCTACACTCCGCAGCAATAATGCCACCTGTCCAACCGACACCTACTGTTACAACATCTGTTTTAGGCAGTTTCGTAACCATAATGAATATGCCCTCCTTTTCCTGCGGTTCACGACTTCTCGCATTTCATGTTTGTTATCTATTAAATCTGTCATGTAAACTCATTGGTTCAATTTCAATGAAGTCTTCTGATTGTATGAGGTCGGCATAAGTCAGTTGTACACCAGGGTACTCCTTCATCCTCCAGCCTTGCATGTCCTTATTTCCACCATAAAGCGGGTCTGCATAGACTCCCTCGATCGTCAATTTTCGTAAAAGTTCAAAGAACAAGCTGGATGAAATAACCGTCATGTCCACTTTATTTGCATCAAAAGCATTAAGTACCTCGTCTTGCTGTTCAGCTTCTAATTTCGTGAAATTATTATTAAAATTCGACTGACTATACGTATCGAGTGCCTCGATACCTACATCGAAAATTTCATGGTGCTTTAATTGTGTTTGATACCCTTGAGTAGGATCCCCCTTAAAAAAAGGCCCTTGGCGATATTCCCTCGCATTGATACCCCACTGACCTGCTAATTGGTGATCAATATAGTAAGGAACCCCTAAATCGATCGCACCCGGACGATCCTCATCCGCTGGAAAAATACGCTCCGTTGCGTGCGACAAGATATCAAAATCCGCGTTGCTCTTAAAGTATTGTAAAGCCTGATCAAACTGTTGTGCCACTTCGGGTGCAACGTCCTTATCTGGATTCCAAATTTCACTTCCAATCACTCCACCTAAAACACTGCCACCAATCAGACCACCCGTTACATATCCGGATTTTTTAAGAAACTCCCGACGAGAGGTCTTTTTCATTCCTAGCTTTTCTTCGCCCATCTTTTAACCCTCCTAATAAAGTGAATTTTTATTCCAACATTTAAAGGACTCAAGAAGAATGGTTTTTTCCTTTAAGCGAAGCATACAGAACTGAGAAGCCCCCATTTCCTTAAAAGGAGTCTTTTTAATTAAAAGTGGAAATATTTACTGTTAAACATCATCATTAACTATAAAATAAATTTTATACACAGTCTTCCAGACCACGCTTAAACTTCTAGAATGGGTTGTGGAGATGATGAGCCTTCTTTGTCGATAAAATTTTTAATAATTTTATCGGCACTGGTGTTGGTAGTGCCTAGATTCATCTAGAACTAAAATTACTTCTTTCAACAATATTTTTCTAAATTATTAAGTAGTTCCTAATTTCGAAGTTTAAATAAAATAAATTTGCTCTAATCTCAAATTCTTCCCTTATCTTCGGTAATTCTGTTTCACGTATGGACTCTTCGTACTCCTCTAATTGTACTAATGCAATGGTTGTATCTCCTGAATCAACATGTTGACTGATATTGAGAAAGATATTAGCAAGCATTCCTTTTTGTTTTACATCTAACTTTGATGAGGAAAAAATGCTTAGGGTGGCGGCCATCTGTTTTAAGATTTTCAATTGATCCTCTCGCATTTCGAGATAATAATAATCCTTATTTCCCTTTCTTAACAGATGATTTACCACATCTTGTATAACAATGTTTTTAGCTTTATTAAGGATATTTTCTACTTAACCCTGTACTATTTAAACTACACCTCCAAACCGTTGTTTGAGCTCTAGCAGACTGTTTTCTATCTGTTCTAATTCTTTTCCGTTCCAGTTTCGCTCACTGTTCTAAAGATGCTGAGAATTTGTAAAGAATAACACTGAATTTATTTTCGATTGAGATTCATACCGGCGAAGAGCAAGGCATTCGTTTATGGAATGATGCGATTGCAGGACAAGATTTTACTATCCACGCCAAACACCATCCGGAAGCATTTCCTAATGCAATGCAATATTACGAAAATGCCCATTTACATTTGAGTACCTCACTACGTACCCATAACGCTTTACATTATTTCAATTGGGTAGAACCATTTTTAGCAGGCGATCAAGCGAATTACCGTGCTATTGAATACCAGCTTCAAAAAGAACGATTTATTTTAAAACGCATGACTTCACTTGATGAAGCAAAGCGCTATGTAAGAGAAGTGTATTAAGACTCCAATAAAACATACGGACTTGTGACCTCTTCAAAAAATCGTGCAGTACAGCAAATTCCCTTTTCGCAACCGCGCGATCAAGTCAAGCCCCATGTTGCTTATTACAATGATCCGAGCTCACAGTACTACTGTAAAAACTTACAATATGCGGTGACTGAATTCCACTCGCAAGGTTTAGAGTTAGATATGGCTATTGTCGTCTGGGCTGATGATTTAACATGGGGACAAAACGGCTGGCAATTTAATCAATACGCGCTGAATCATCAAGCTGAAAACTCCATTCAAATGAAGCTCAATGCTTACCGCGTGCTGCTAACGCGTGGACGTGATGGGGTTATTATTGTGAAATCTTAAGGCATTGATATTTTCGACTTACACATCGGGATCAATGCAACCAAAGCAACTTGTATTTTGCAATGAGCACAACGAATACATGCAGCCTAAAAAAACTCGTAAGTGGATCTTGCATCTACAGAATAAATACAAGCTAGGCACAATCACAACACATGGTTTACGTCATACGCAATGCTCATTATTATTTGAAGCGGGTGCTAGTTATAAGGAAGTACAAAATTGTTTAGAACATGCTGATGTACAAACAACGATACATCTACGCACAAGTTACGAAGATGGTGAAAGGAGAAACAATACTGAAGTTTGCCAACTATATTGAGATGTAGATGGATGACTATTTTCTTTAGTGATCAACTTATAGAAAGAATTAAATCCAATATGACAATCGTTTTAAGGGGGGAAAATAATGAATTTAATACGACCTGTTGCAGTCAATAAGGTAGAAAAGCCCATATTTATTTTTAAAGATGGAATAGAATTAAAAAAATTCCCTTCTATTCAAACAGCTTCAAAATGGTTAAAAGAGTATTGCGGTACTAAACACATTCCATATAAAGAAGTAGAAGGTGGAATATTTTTTGGTGAAACATCCCCCCTTCTGTAAAAAGACAATAAAAATAACACGCTTCATAGTACGCCTTTTCTAAACAATAAATGCACTTATCCAAGCTGTGAGCAAGTTTTTAAATTTGGTTGTGCAAAATAACACTTAAAATAAGTGCAAATTACCTCTTAAAGTGACACTCAACTAAAAAAATGCGTTTTGAAATAACCACTGTTCATTTTCATATCCAGCCTACAGACTTACCCTCTCCTTTCATCCAATTAGTTTTTAAACCAAAAAAGTCGATTGCATCCGTAAAGGACTCAATCGACTTTTAATATATAACACGCAAATTGCGTAAATAACGTATGGTAATCCTAACGACACATTTTTGATGAAACCGTCTGCCTACTTCCCTCCAATGGAAAAGTGCTACCTCCGGTAGCAACTCGCTGGTTGCCTACTCTACCTCACGTAAGGTGTGAAGTGGGGGAAAAGCTGGCGATAACTTCAAAAGCTTACCTATTCACTATAGTAACGGTAAAAGTCCAATTTTTCTATTTTAATGTTGAGAAATCGGGCTTTTTATATTTACTTATAGTGCAAAATAACTCTCAAAGTGACAGGAGAGGGGTTTCAATAATCAATGTTTTCGGTATAAGGTGGATCGAACCAATTCCGTATCTGTCATAAGATATTCATGGCTTCGCATCATTTTAGTCTGAAGGGATGCGGTAACATCTGAAGCAGTATATGCACATACGGACATAAGTCTCATTTCGTTAACGCTAAATTCTGCTAGATGTTCAAATTCTGCAATTTTACTAAAAATTCCTTCCTGTTCCTTCCATTCAACATGAGCCCATGTACGAATATTAATCTTTTTATCAAAAAAGGGAGCCAAGACTTCACCGAAATGTTCAACAACACTGTGAATGTGAAAATCCCCGTGACAGCCATAAAATGTATAATTATCTATATGGTGAATACATTTTTTCTCTTCAATTGAGAATAATTCATTTATCCTTTTCTCTGCCTCACTATATAAATTAGAATTTTCTATTATGATAAGATGATGATTTCTTTCAATCCCTGCTTTAATATAAGCCATCATATTATCAAGATATCTCTCATTATCCTCAGAAACATATAATATGTGCGCTGAATTGTTCACCTGTAGATATTTTGTTAATTGAATGAATTTGTCCAAAATACCACCACTTTCTAAAGTCTAAATTTCATTTTTTCGATAAAGTCATTTAAGTCGAGCAAGTAGAGTTATAACAGGTAAATAAATGATTTTCATAACTCTCAACCTTATATGGCAAGGTTTTAAAAAAGGAAAACCGCCCTAAAACTCAAAATTGTTAAGTACCACCAATACAGATGCTGACTATTCCTATTGTAAGGCAAAAAATTCTGTCATACAAGGTTTGACAATCTTATGTTACTTTTTACCACAAAAATGGGAACTGCAGTTTATAGCGTTCTCGGCTTTAAATTAGCCGTAGCACGTATTAACACCTGTTAGTTATGAAATTGATTCAAATGTCTACATATCTTCTTGAATATAAAGTGAAGGATATATGGACGATTTAGTACTAGCTTGATATAACGGGGAATCAAATAATTCATAATCGGTCATAAGGTATGGGGAATTTCTCATCATCTCGATATGCGTTCCTGCTGAAACTATTGACGAATTGTAAGAATCTGTAATTAAAATTTTATTATTGTTCGCCTTCAAATCCCCTGTATTCAACTGGCTGTGTAACTTGATTAACCATTCATTTTGTAGCTCTCGTTTCTCATGCGACCATATACGTACGGACACTTTATTGTCAAACTTGGAAAGTAAACCTTTTATATGATTAACTTTGTCTTCAGGTGAATTATTCTTTAATTCTTCCATATTTAAATGATGAATATAATTTTTGATTTCATCTTTTGTTAAGCGAGTTTCTAAGTTTTGTTGAATTTGAATGAAGTCATCATGATTAACAATAAATAAACAATGACTACCTTTTCCAATTCCTATTAGAGAAAACGTAACAGCATGATGTAAATACCTAGCTGTACTACTATATAGATATAGTAGATATCCGCTCTCCATATTTCCGAAAAATTCAGATATCCCCAAGTTCAGTGATGTATCTTTAGGTATATTATTTTTATCGTTAAAGAAAATCAATGGATCAAAATTCAACACAGTTGCAATATTTCTAGCAACAGTAATGCTAGGATTCCGTGTCCCAAGTTCTATCTGCGAATAATATGATCTGTCAATATAAGACCTTGAGGAAACTTCATTTTGAGTTAATCCTTCAGTAACGCGAAGGTGGTTCAACCACACTCTCTTCACAATATCACCCCACACTACAATAATAGATATAAAAATGTTTGTTATTGAGGCTATGTACTTATTAGAACACAATTAGACTACTATGGTAAAGGTTATGGTTGTAGCAAATGATTGGCCATTGTGGCATTTTCAATGTATCCTTTTTCGAAAATCTCTAGATAGGTATCATCCATCTATGTCACAACCATGGGATGGAGAGGCTCCACTTGACACTCTCTTTACTTTTGACCAAAAGGAGAATCTCCATATCCTGTGTATGTTTGGTTCGTTTGTTCATAAAAAGCTTTTAGGTCGCGAAGTAAATGGGCATTGCACACGGCATGTTCACACTTATCATACACAAAATACGAGGCTAGACAATGAACGGCATTCCCACTAAGTTTTCGATAAGAATAAAGTATATCAACTCTTATATGAAATGAATGTGGCATTTAGCAACTTTACATTAAATTGCCACACGGTAAAATTAAACTAATGGGCATTGCACACGGCATGTTCACACTTATCATACACAAAATACGAGGCTAGACAATGAACGGCATTCCCCCTAAGTTTTCGATAAGAATAAAGTATATCAATTCTTATATGAAATGAATGTGGCATTTAGCAACTTTACANTACGAGGCTAGACAATGAACGGCATTCCCCCTAAGTTTTCGATAAGAATAAAGTATATCAATTCTTATATGAAATGAATGTGGCATTTAGCAACTTTACATTAAACTGCTACACGGTAAAATTAAACTAAAAGAACAGTGCAGGATGCGATTTTTTTAGAAATAAATTAACTTTATTTACTATACTCTTGTTGTTAAATCAAGCAGCCAAATAATACTGGCCCTCATAATAAGATAGATAATAAATCATTAATTTACTAGATTTTTGCATTTCAATAATATCCCTTTTAGAAAGGAGAACTTGAAGGTGAAAAAATTATCAGATGAGTTACTACTTGATGCTTATAATACTGCATTGAAACTAAAACTTAGTAGTGATTTTATCGAACTACTAGAAAAGGAAATGAACAGAAGAAATTTGGCCTTTCGCTCCCAACCTGCATCAGGACCATAATGGATATTTACACAAGGAGTTTATAATACGTGGCTGTTTATGGTCACCTTTCTCCAGTGCAGTTTTTGCTAATTCAACAACGTCGCAGGTGCTTCAAATGAACATATCGTGCCCTGATGTTTAAAACTGTCATAGTGTGCGCAGCGCACATATGGCAATGTTCGCCAGAGGTATATACTGTCGCCTTGCTTCTTTCCTCCAGCAGCCAATACTATGGAGGAAGATCTAGTGAAAACCACATTTTATAAAATGGACAAGGAATACGAATTCAGCCATTGCGAATTGACCAACCATTGTGCCGGGGTTGTCGGGTTCCCAAAAACTCAGGCAGTGGGAATCGTTGGGGAGTTTTCCAAACAGAATGAGTAGATTGCAATAACCCTTTCAGTTCCCTGATACAAAATTGAAAGTAAATAGAAAAAAAGCCTCATTCGCATATGAAATGGACTCTTTAAATGAAGCAACTCATAATTAAATAAGCCTCTTCTGAATTATCGATTTTATCATTTTAGTAAGATTAATTTAATGCCTGTTGTAAAGTACCAAAGGTTTTCGTTTCTTTATCAAAATTAATGCCTAAAATCAACTGTCTGACAACGTCTGGATGTAGGCCAGTAATGATTGTGCGACATCCCATCATGGAAGTACTGTTAATAGTTTTCATAAGATGTTCAATTATAGTTCACTGGTTTTTCGTCGTATCGAATAAATGATTTTATAACTCCCTTTCAATATTTCAACTGAGGATTGATAGGCTTATTTGCTTCGGACGGATTACTTGAAGTTGTTTCATGTAGAAACCATGGAAGAGGTAATAGATTGTTATAGCGATAAATTTTCTGAAGAAGTAGATATACTGCTAATGGAATTAGGTGTAACACCTAGTGTATTTTGCAAAACGAAGTACAGAGAATTGCAAAGGATTCGTAAATAGTATTGCAGAGGATATTGCAGACTCCAAGTTGAGTTGACATGGGGCCTCTACGGACAGAATGCACGAGCCTAGAAGCCAGGCACCACAAAGATCTGGCCCAGCCAATGCAGGCTATCATGCCCGCCTCTCCATGTAAAATCTTGCTCAAATCGGTATGCATTTTTCTTTGCAATTCTTTGTACCATCATATTGCAATCGACTTTCCTCATATAAAAACTTATTTCAGTCCACACTTTAAACTCAACTTTCACTTTATATTTACATTACTTAAATGTCTTCTTCTATATTCCAAAACTCTCCCTTTCGCTAATCTCCTCATTGAAGTTAGTAGTTTTTTTAAATTATATGTGCAAAATAATACTTGAAATAAGCGCAAATTATCGGTCAAAGTGACACCCACTACCAAACGTACAGACCCCTTGGATACACAATCTTCACAAAAAAAAGAAGATCAGGTTTCGCCGACCTTCACAATGTTCTTGTAATACTTAACTTGCGATACATTGCTATTACCTTTATATTTTCTCGTTCCCATACTTCATTCCTAAACACTGGGATTTTGAATTGTTTCTCCATTTCAGTCATTAAACCAGCTAGTAGAATACCTTTTCTTGGTTGATCTGCATGGATGATTCTTTCATACTCCCTTTGATATTCTAAAAGTGATTTCTTGGCCATCATTATCTGCCTCCTTTAGCTACTTCTCTTTTAGCACGGATTAGTGTGCTTTTAGAAATCCCTGTAATTTCTCCTACTTGCGTATAAGAATTCGTTTCCAATAGCTGTAAAGCGTGTGCTACTTGCTTTTTAGTGAATTTTTTCGGTCTACCTTCACGGAAATCAGGATTCTGCTTCGCAATGGCTTTCCCCTCTGCTAATCGTTCAACTATCATATCCCTGTCAAATTCCGCAATGGCTGATAACATTCTTAAAATTAATCTGCCCATTGATGTATCCTCTACAAGTCCCATATTTAATATGTGAACCTTGATTCCTTTTGCTAGCAATTCTTTAATTAGATTTACCCCATCCTCTGCTGATCTTGCGAAACGATCTAGCTTCGTAACTACTAATGTATCACCTTTTTTCAGCAATGATAGTAACTCTACAAATTGAGGACGATCCGATTTAGTTCCAGTGAATTTCTCTGAATAGATTTTGTCACAACCTTCACTTTCCAATGTCTGCAGCTGTAACTCTAAATCTTGTGACGCTGTACTAACGCGACCATAACCATATTTCATATGTATTTACCCCTTTTCTTGTGACCAACTTATGATACCTAGTTATGACACCACCTGACACCTTAACATTACTACATTCCAAAAACGGTGTCAAAACTTAAAGTTATGGCACCTCTCTTCAACTCACCTTAAGGAAAAGTACAATAAAATCGACGAAATGATAAAAAACACAATTCCCCTGAAAAAGGTAATTGTCCTTTGATGTCTGTATAGCGCCACAGTAAAGGGCAGTGTAATAGGCAACAGCCACCAAACAGTCATGCGACAGCTAATCTCAGTAACGCATCCGTTAGCCATGTTGCGCAAAATCGGCGCTACACAATAGAGGATTAAAATGTTTATAGAACGGGGATACTTTGGCTGAGAAAGGAAGGTCGATGAACGGCGCCATAGAGCCCATCCGTTAGTCTGATCCCAACACCACTTAGCGAGAATGTTAAATTTAGGATGGAGGATTGTTATGGATTTATGGTATGCTTTGGCTTTTATTCTTTTAGTCACTAATTTTCTAAATTTACTTGGTGCTTCTAATAATGGTACAAAAAGTGGGTCAATTTATCTTTGGGCAGGTATAGCAACTTGGATTGTTCTAATAATTAGTTTCATTTTTACTGGATGGATTGGTGGAATTGCGTTGCTGATAGCATACTCTTTTATCATTGATCCAATTGGTCAAAGACTTTCATTTATGGTTTTTAAGTTATCTCATCCAAACGCTAAATTCTTAAACTACAGATTCTTCAAAATACGTGATGAATTTAGAGAAATAGAAAGAAAGACATCATCTTTGGAATCCGTTGCGGAAGTTAATCGAAAAATAGATATGTACATACAAGGCATGAAAACTTGTGAAAATACAATTCAATTTTTTAAAGATATCAATGTAGATATTAATAAAATTGATGACATACGTTTCTCTCTTATGGCGAGTGGTTCAGGTGCATTTGTTACATTTTGTGTTGTTCGTAATCCCGGTTTAGTTTTAGAGTATAATGAAATGGAGAAAAAAGGTCTTTCTAAAAGTGAAATTTGTTATGAATTTTTAAAAGGATTAGAAGGAGTCAACTAGATAGGATTGGAGTAGGACTACTGGTGTAATGGATATAAGAATGTACAGGGCTTTATAGGGAATTCTCTAATTCTTTTCAGTGCGGGTCCAAGAAAATCGAAAAGAAAATTGACTATCTAAAGTAAAAATCATTGAACTAGTTGCCCCGGTAGCTAGTTTTTTTTGATTCATCAGACCATTTTAAATATCCATTAACGGATTGAGTGTATCCTTTGATGGTATTTTCACTTAAATTGCTAGAAGCTAAATAATCTTGGAAAGACCCCATCGAAATATCATCTCCTATAAATTATGTTGCATTAATTATCGAATTCATCTCATAAACTATGTTGCATAATAGCCTGAATCATATCTAATAAAACTCAAAAATACAACATAATTGACATTATGTTGCAAAAGAAAACGCTCACTATTTACTGTGAACGTTTATGAATATTCTTTCCAATTGAATCAAGTTGTCCGTCTTTATTTTAGCAACCTGGTTACGATAATAAAGTAATCTCGTAACCTCTTTTTGATCCTTTGAAATTGTCGTGTTAAATGTGTCTCTATTTGATACTATATAACATAACATCGGGACATTCATTTCCGATTTAATTCTACAGGTGCTGTACTGAATTGCAGAAAATGAAGCGTGAAGGAATTGATTCAGCCCTTGCAAATGGCGTAAAATTCGGAAGGCCAACAATCGAAATAACGGATAAATTCATTCAAGCTTATGAAAAATGGCAGGCTAGGGATATTACAGCAGTTAAAGCGATGGAAGAAGCAGATATGAAGAAAACGTCATTTTATAAGATGGTGAAGAAGCATAAAGCGTTGGTAAGAATTTAAAGCAGCGCACATAGGAAAAGTTAATGTATAAGGATATTGAATAAGAGTTTAACTCCCGCTCAATATCCCTAACCTTCAAAAACATTGTTATAACTAAATTTACAGTCGTTTTTTATGTGAAGACGGCGGCAGTCGAACCAGCCGTTCCATAAAACATTATAATACCAGTGTTTCCAAAGGTTTATAGCTGTTGTTAAAATTGTTTGACTACGTTTTTGACTACGTTTAATAAAAATTACATTGCGGGGGCAAAGTGTTTTCTTTACTAAACTAGAGTTTGAGCAACTAGTTATTCAAAAGACTTTATTGTAAAAATACATTTCCAGTCCCAATCCACACACTCAACATGTGAAGAATGCTGACGGTAGATAATTAATGAGACGTGCGTGTATTCACCTACACCCAGATCAAAACTTAATTCAAACAGACACTAATAACTAAACCTTTACGTTAGTCTACAACACAGACACCCAAAAATTACGCCAAGTCCAACCAAGAAACGCAATATGGCTCAAGTCGATACAATTGATGCCTTTAGACAATATTTGAACCTCACGATAGCGGTAACAAATCCATATGTATTTTTAATTATCTAGCTTAGCTTCTCCCATGTTATTTCTTCTTTTTTAATAAAATTCTGTTTCCCCATTTTATCATTATCGGCCAACCTTAGAACGGGATTATCATGGTCAAACATATTGCTATCGCCTGTTGTATATTTAAATAATCTGCATAACACTTGATTCAGTAAATACCGATGTTTTCCTTCCTTTGATAATCTCTCTGATTCATCAAAAAACACTTTATCAATTGGAACAAGATATTCATAACAGTAATATTTACTATTTTCAACGTAATCAGTTACTATATCCCGATTTCCCAGGAACTCTGATAAAACACTTATAAACTCAGGTGCGGAAAATAATGAACGTGCATAATCATTTCTGACTAGTAAATCTCTAAGCATAAAACCATTAAAGCAATAATCTACGCGATTAGAATTATGTCCCATACGCCATCTTAAATAAGGAACATGTTCTTTTGCGGCGTCATCTAAAGATATTAATTTTCCCTTCTAGAATAAGTCTAAATGCGTGGTATTGACTTGAAATGTTACCGCATGATTTTTCAAAAATACACTAACTGCACTTTCATTTGATAATAATTCAAATAAATTCCTTCCTTCAACACAATCATTAGCTATGTTTAGCCTACGACCTAAATGAAAAAACAATATTTGTTCAATAGTTTGATTTAACACTTTGGAATCAATAAATTCATTTATAATAGTATTAAACTAATCCATATCCATAGAATATTCTTTCACCGAGGCTTTTTTTGCTTCAAAAAATAGATTATCCAGTTCCTCAATAGTTATTTCTAAATATTTACATATTGATTGTTGCATCGTTTCTTGAGTTCGTGTATCTATATACATATTAATTACCTACCAATTCTATAAGGTTTTCAGAACAACTTTTGGTATTTGTTATTTTAGTAATACTTTCTTTAAATGCTTGAGTCAATTTTACATCTCTGGGGCACTGTAACTTTACATGGAATGTGCATTTGGCACAACCAGCCCATGTTGTGGCTAACTTCTTGGCGTGGGAATAATTCTCACTGGGGCTTCAGGTCAACTGCAACCTTATGTTTTTTTCATTGCATTTCTCTGCATTATGACTTTTCAAAACACACCTTTCCCAAATCTTTAGGCTTAACAAAGTAAACTCTATTTGTAGCACGTGTTAAAGCTACATAAAATTTATTAATTTGCGTAGATGAGTAACCTTCGATGGTAAAACTTGAATCCATAATATTTTCAAATGCACTTGTTAAAACAATACAAGTGTTTTTATAGGTATCCCCCTTACAATATGACCAAGTGTTACTATGCTCCCAGCCATATCTTTTTTTATTTTTGTATACAAGTTTAACAACATCGTTAGATTGAATCACATCCAGAATTCTATCTGGATCAGTCAACAGTTCTATACTTCCCACTTCTGAGCTGCGTGAAGCAATATCAATTTCAAGCTTCTTATTAATAAATTCACAGACTTGCTTTGAAACTCGTCTCGACTTTTTCAATGTAGTTTCATCGACTTCAACTCTTTTTCCAAATAGGCTAACATATTCTTCTTTCGTAATATCCTTCTTACCTCTTTGAAATGGGCTTGTCGCTGTAAAGTCTGTCTTCGATACAGAATGCTGATAAAAGTCTCCTACAGCAAGTATTTTCAAGGACTTCTCTTTAACAAGTTCAACTAATAACTTGAAGTCTCTTCCTATAAAATCTTGCAGCTCATCAATATAAATCATATCCATAAAACTTGCTAATCTAGACTTAATTTTATTTTTGATTGCTTTTGATTGAAGGGAATATAGTTTTACGAGATGATCAACATAATACTTATCGCTGCTAGTGAAGTAATGCCTAGAATTATCTTGTTTTTTATATCTCCAGTTAGGTTTTCCATCCTTTCGTTGTGGCTCTGGTTTAGTAATAATATCTATACCAGTGGATATCACACCAAGAGGCTGACCACTTACTTCCAATATAGGCTCAAACGGTTTTATTAACCACCCGTATACAAAACTTGTAAAGGTTAGAATTTCTGTTTTCACAGGAATATAACCAAAACGGCACTTGATTTCTTTCTTTAAGTTTTCAACATTTTGGTTAGTGAAAGTGATAACAATATTTCTTTCATTTTCAATTAAATGATTTGCGATATAATAGGTTTTCCCGGATCCTGCTGAGGCAAGTATTAGCTTTGAATTAGCCACAATATTCCCTCCTTTATATATTGGGGGAGCATTATCTTATCCTTGTATTCTTCATCTTCCGTGATGCTCATTGCTGCCTCTGTTTTATTTTTCAACATATATGCAAGTGGTTGATCATAAGTTTCTTTTTCATAGATAGCTGTCGTTCTCGGCTTGTGCTTAGATATAGTTTTCAAAGTCTCTTTATTTTCTTCATACAAACATACTTCAAAGGTAAACATTTTTATATCCGAATCACAAACTAAATTTATAAGGGTAGTTGACTCTATAAATTCTTGATTTAGGCTTTTAATCTTTTCTATTGTGTCTTGCTTTTTATCATTATCTGTAATAACAAGTAAGTTATTTTTCAAGACTTTTGATACTTCAATATAATGCATATATGTTAAGCCTGCTCCAGATATCACCTCTATTCCTTCTTTATCCAAAGTAGTTTTAAGTGAGTTTTTAACTAAAGTAGGCATTAATATATATTCACTATGTCCTTCAACGATTATCACTTTTTTAGAAAGTATAAAGTTTAATATATGCATATTATCTGTTCTTTTAAAAAAGTTTGCTGTTTCCTTAGGAATATCCTTCAAAGTGTGACATTGATTTTCATTAATCAACAATGTGTTTTGTAAATTCATCCTACTAACGATTAATGGACTATGGGTCGTTAAAATAATTTGAACCCCGTCTTTTTTCTCCTGAATTTCTGATATTAACTTTCTCGTGTTCAGGTAGCTCAAATGATTTTCTGGTTCTTCTAATAGAATCAATTCACATACTCTATCTAATGCAATTTCAGTCTTAATAAGATTTTCACGTCCTTTCCCCATATTCTGTAAGGAAACCCCATTACTCTTCAAATCTATTAGCTGTTCAAAATAAGACTTTCTTTCATCAAAGCCTAAACTATGATCTCCTATGCGTAGTAAATGTTCATTTTCAATTAAAAATTGGTTTAAGTTACTTTTCAAGTTATGGGAGAGCTCATTGCGTTCTACGATTTCAACTTTATTGTTGTAAACCCTTTTCGTATAAGAATCGAATAGATTATTCTTTTGTAAAGAATTATCTATTGTCAAATTTTTAATAGGGACTTTTCGACGATTGTACTTATGACCTGCGAATGTTTCCCAAATCGCATTATAATAATCCGTTGGTATAAAAATATTTTCCATATCCACTTCAAAAGACATCTCTTCAAATAGCTGTTTGAAACTTTCATCAAATGAATATCTGAATCTAATCCCATTTTTACTTTCATTTATACATGATGAATGGTGTCCATTAAAATAACCCATCTTAATATCATTACTGTCATTAAAAAATACTTCTATCTCTATTTCCGGTAAATTTTCAAACACTGGATTCTTTTGAAATTCCCTTACATTTTCTATCGTAAAATATTGTTCAAAGATACCACTTCCATAATTAAATATAGTTTGATTTAGTACAATTTCTAAAGCCTCTAGTATTGTACTTTTCCCTGACTCATTTTCACCAATAATTACATTAATCTCCTCATTAAACTTCATAGAAAACTCCGCGAAACGCTTGTACCCCTTAATCTTCAGTTCTTTTATGTATATTTTCGAAGTCATTAGCTTTCTCCTATTCCCTTTAAAGTAAATATTTTCCCCTAGAAACAGTATATTCCTTATTTGATTTTATAAGAAATACTTTATCAACAATTTTACTCTCCATTTAAATAGATCATTGTCTTCAATTTTACGTAGCAGACTTTCAAGCCCTTTATAAAATAAAGAATTTCGTTTCAGTTTATCTACGTTAAATGTTTATTTGGGTACAAAAGTTTGTGTGCAGTACGTCATTATCTGAAATAGCAACACGTTCATAGCCATTTTGCTTGAGTTGTCACTTTCCGATTGTAACTTCGTTCTCGTCGTCACTTAAAAACTCTCTTCAGAAGAAAATTGTTGAATATTCGAAATTCGTCACTTTAAGTCTACCACATGTATAAGTACTCCGTCTGATAATTAACAGGAGTGTAAATTACCTGAATCATAAATTTCATTTACAAACTACCTATCAAAATAACTTTAAGGTAAGCATTAGATTTTTAATTGCTTCTCTACTTAATATTTATCGAATTCTAGTTTCCAGTTTTTCTGAATGCCTGATTAAGCCAACTCCAACAAACAACCTTCACTTATGAGAAGTGCGTGTATTCGCCTAACAACGCATTTCCTATTTTAAAAATATGATAAACTTAAAAGGAAGAAGGACGACACATAAGTGTGTTGTTCTTCTTCCTTTTTTGTTACACATTTTAACACTAATGATGTTATTCGATCGGGTTCGCTCCAAATCACCAGTAACGCAAATTCCTAGAGTATTGCGATTATGTCCATACGCATGTGCACCCACATGTAAACCTCTTCCTTCAACAAGCGTTCCGTCTTTTTCTATGAAATAATTATAACCAATTCCACTCCAACCTCTTTCCTGCTGATGATAGATGTGAGTATCTTCTGCTGTGAAATCAACACGGGATGTATGGTGGATGATTAATTTTGTGATTGGTCCTAATTCCTCAAAAGGTTCAATAAAGTGGAAATTTCTAAGTTCGATTTTAAGCATGGCGAGCTCCCCTAAAAGTTAAATTTTAATTGCTCGTATTCAAATTTATCTTGTTCTATCAGCAGCTGCATTCTAAGGGTATACCGATAGTTTAAATTGCTAAGTGACAGTTTTTTCAAAGCGATTAGCTTATTTTTTATTTCCAAGCATTTTTCAAGTTCTTCTTTACTGGTCAATTTCTGATTTAACAAGGCAAAAGTTAAAGCCATATTATGCAATACCTTTGATACTTCTATGCATTCTTCTCCTAATTGTTCTTTAAACAAATCATAGGATTGCTGAAAAAGATCAAGAGCGATATCTAATTTTCCCATAGCTGTATTTGTCACTCCTAGACAATTCAAAGATTTTGCAAAGATGATTTGATTAAAGCCTTCATCACCCTCTATAATGTTTTGTACATTATTGGCAAATTCATAAGCTTTATCGTATTTTTTTAATTCATGATAACAGCTGATTAAATTCATCATAGTTATGGACAAGTTAAAATTATCAGGTCTTTTTAACGATTCATAGATATCCAACGAATGTTTATAAAATTGTTGGGCTTTCTCATAATCTCCCATATCCTGATAAAGTCTTGCCAGTCCATTGGATGAAAATGCGAGCGCAAGAATATTGGAAGAATCGCAGTATTGTTTTCGTAAATCAAAGGCCTTAAGATGCAGTTCCACTGCTTCGTCTCTTTGACCAACTTGATGATACATTGTTGCCAAACCGTAATAGGATTTAGCGATGCTTATTTTATCATCAGGAAAATGCCGCTCACGAAGTTTAAGGGCCTCTTTAAAAAATTCCTCTGCTTTTTCGAAATCGCGGTTTTCCATCAGATAAATAAACGCAATATCATATAAAATAATCCCTAAATTTTCCCTCGCATCTGTATCTTCAATACCTTCTAAATAATTTTTAAGCAGATTAAGAAAAGGCAAAGTTAAATGGTTTTGTTTGATATTGTAAAAAACGGCATCGTACTCTCTAAACCAACCGATAAACTCCCCCATGGAGAGTTCTTCCTTTTCCATTAATATCATTCCATGATAAAATGCCTGATTTAAAATTTTGGTTGCCATGCAGTTCTTTTAGCAGCTTCGTGACGTTACGTGCCGATAGTTCCTGAACAGTTGCGAAGAACGCATCCTGCTTTCCGAACAAACCTTTTAATACAACGACCGTTGCTTCCGCCACTGTATCCGTGTCACCTTCCATTGGATTAAAGCTCGCAGAATTGGGTTTGTCAGGGTCAACATGAATACATGGAATATCCATTTCTAAACACATTTCATTTACCATTGCTGCTACGTCACCTTTGGGTTCTACAACAGACAAGCCTAAGGGAACGCCACGCTTCTTCTGTAGCAACAATTGATAAATCATCGGTTTCAATATCGTTGCCGTTTTTCCGCAACGGGTTGGTCCGACAGCAAGCATATGGGTGAAACAATCACTCCCCTGCCATACTATTGGCATTCCCATTTATCTCACCTCCTCTCAATGTCATTTCTCTCTCCAATCCCATTTACCAAAGTAATCATGTATCTGATCCATTTTGAACGGTAAGCAACCCTTTACCTTTACTAAAGCTACCCGTTAGCACAAAAAACGACTGCTCTCATTGAGCAATCGTTTTCTTATGAATTTTGTTCTTAGGCAGTGAAATTTGGAAGAGTATTTCTTAGTACACCAAATACCTGTTGTACTTGGGCAAGTTTCTCTTCATCTGATAAATTTTCCAAATTACCTACTGAACCCGCTCGAATACATAGCGGACCAATATTTAACTGGATCAAGCCTAACAATACTACCGTAGTCGTACAAGGAATGTTTATACACAGTAGATCGCTATCTTCACAAACAGTGCCTTCTGGACAAGTAGGACATTCTTCTGTTTGTTGTATCTTTATATCTCCTTTATTTCCCATAGGATGTTCCCTCCTTTCTTTCAAGATATCTTAAAATATGAAAGAAATACCTTATCTGAAAGGGACAAGCGCCTTTTTTAGTTAAAATAGTTTTTTGGTATTTTATTAATCATTCTGCAACTAACCGCCGTTAGCCTGCATGTAGCGCAAAATCAGCGCTACACAACAGAGGATGAACGTGCTTTGGCGCATGATGACTTTATCTTTGCCGAATTCGCGAAATCTGAAGCATCTTGTGCGGATATGCCACCAAAACAGATTTTATTTCGACAAGATGTAAGAATCGCTTGTTTCATCGCCTTTGACCCAAGATTTCCCGATTCAATTTCGAGTTGACCAAGAGATTGTGTAGCAAAAATACCCGCTACCTTATATTCGGCAGCGAGTGATAAGAAAATCTCTACATCTGGATTAATGTAACGGCTGTATTCATCCACAATCAAAAAATGAGGAATACGGGTATCTTCCGTTCCCGGTCTCCTGAACGTTCCGTTTTGCAAGTGCATGATCATAAATTGGCCGAAGGCGTCACCCGCTTTACGTAGCTTTCCAAGTGCCGTATTGACCGCAAGTACACCGCCTTTTTCCAAATGTTCATCAATGTTCACATCACTTTTACCCGTCATGATTGTTCGGAGCGCTTCGTTACTGACGATGTTTTCCAGTTGGGCTCTTATCCAATTACGAATTGCTGGTATTTCTCGCGCATACTTCCAAGCAATTCTGCTTCAAAGAAATGGACCAAGTCCGTCATGCCGTCACGATGCTTCAGTTCTGATACCTTTTGTTGCAAGACATTTTGAACACGCAATGTGTTCATTACATCGACAATATCCATGTTGTTGCCATGCAGTTCTTTTAGCAGCTTCGTGACGTTACGTGCCGATAGTTCCTGAACGGTTGCGAAGAAAGCATCCTGTTTTCCAAACAATCCTTTTAATACAACGACCGTTGCTTCCGCCACTGTATCCGTGTCACCTTCCATTGGATTGAAACTTGCGGAATTGGGTTTGTCAGGGTCTTTTCATTTACCATTGCCGCCACGTCACCTTTGGGCTCGACAACAGACAAGCCTAAAGGAACACCACGTTTCTTTTGTAGAAGTAATTTATAAATCATCGATTTTAGTATTGTGGCTGTCTTACCGCAACGAGTAGGACCAACGGCAAGCATATGAGATAAGCAATCACTCCCCTGCCATACAATGGGCATACCCATCTATTACAACTCCTTTCAGTATCATTTCTTTATCCAATTCCACTTGCCGAAATAATCATGTATCTGGTCCAATTTGATAGGAACACGGCTATTCTCTACAAAACTGAACAACGTCTGAATGGTTCTCGACATTTTATATTTGAGTAATTCTAGGTGCTCTTTGTTCTGCTTTCCTATCATTAGTTGATTTGACTGTTTACCTTCCTCCCATAATAATTCGGGTAACGCATTGGCATTGTGGGATATACGTTTTACCCAAAATCGCATATCCTTTTTATAGTTTTGAGTGTCCAACATCCTCAGCAATTGGAAGGATGTTTCAAGGACGACAAAACCCAACTCGAATAATTCGAATGGGCTTTGTTTAGCTACATGGACTTCCACTTCAGGGTAGATGTGCAACTTATTTCTACAGATTTTAGTTTTGAAAAACAGTTTGCGACTTCCTCCTTTCGTAAAAAGACAATAAAAATAACACGTTTCATTCAATCGCTGAATGGAACGTGTTTTGTGTGGTTTAACAACATTATTTGATATAACATCTAAAAGCCAATTGAGTTAGTTATTATTTTTTAAGTCTCGCAAGAAATTTATCACTTACTTTCATATTCACAATAATCGCATCGACATTTGTATCGTCATCCGTATCTTGACTGATTTCCAAACCATTCAAAAAATCCATAAAGGTGTGAGAGACAAGAGATATATTATCCCAATACAAGTCAATGTCTTCTGTGGGTGTATCTATACCCACCATCAATTTTGCCACAAGCTCATTTTCGTGGTCCCAAAAATAGATTTTCCCAAAAACGTTTTCCCCCACACCTATGCAAATTAAATCTCCACCTAGACCGTCACCGATAGGGATTAACGAATTCGGTATTCGACCCGCATAATCATCGGTTGCTTCAATCACACCATTCAAATCGAGACAACCATCAATATACGCCGTACCGTCATTCATTGTTAGTGGCGAATTATCAACTCGTTTAAAATCCAGAATATTATCAAAAAATACCCCATTACAAATCAATAAAAATTCCCTATACGCCGCCGGGAATGATAGTTCATACTCACTCTCAAAATCGGCAATATCTTTATCGCTTATCTTACCCGAAACACCATTAAATTAATTGACCTCTAATTTTGTTAAAACTTCTTTTATGGTTTCTCTGTGATTATCCCCCAAATTAATATCCCCCGTCTGTATTCGTTTATAAGATTTTGCTATCTCTTTCTTCTATGAATCCTAAAAACCAATCTTGCATTTCACTCTCCGTATCAACAGAATCCAGCAATAATTTTGGTTCGAACGAACAATCATTGAGGGTTGAACTCCCATCAATTATTCCGAGCGTATGTGAAACAGTATCAATCATGGTTTGATTGATTATCGACATTAAAACGCCTTTGTTTTCATCAGATAAACCATCGTACAAACTAATAGCACCTTTCCAATAACTATTTGTTTTAGGAGTAATGTTCGTTGTTTCATATAAATTTTTGTATAGTTCAAGATTCTCTTTTATCTATAGATTCATAAAGTGCTTTAGCAAAAATCTCATTCATGTTCGTATCCTCATTTTTGTATTGAAGTAACCTGCCGCGTTAGTTTAAGTGTAACATTTCACAATGGTTCGCCGAAATCTACTTGATGTTTTGGACGTAAAAAAAAACCATCGAAATGACGGTCTTGTTTAACTAAAGCTACCCGTTAGTTGAAGATGAAAATAGAAATCCCGTTTTAGCTTAAAACGTTGACTAA
The DNA here is from genome assembly GCF_057669665.1 of Sporosarcina sp. Y1004. NCBI lineage: Bacteria > Bacillati > Bacillota > Bacilli > Caryophanales > Caryophanaceae > Sporosarcina > Sporosarcina sp. Y1004. Next base: position 36,206 of record NZ_JBYHFQ010000002.1, read on the forward strand.
TTCATCTTACCGAAAAACAGTTGTATCCTTTTTTCCAATAACAAGAGATATAATGGCAAAAATGATTAAAAAGAAACCAAGAATGCCATAAGCTCCACCTTCGAATCCTCTAATGTTAACAAAACCAATATAGAAGAGAATTGCAGCGGTTATAATTGCTAGGATTCCAGGCAACATCCTTACAAATAAGGAAAAGCCTTTTTTACTGAACCACCATGTAAGCATCAATATAATAATCCCTGGTATAAGTGCTATCAGGAAAGGTGCTAAAAGCATCATTAAAATCCACCCCTTTGCATTTTTTCAAACATACTCCCTTTATTGCAATAACCTGTCCCTTTACTTTAATACGTTTTACACTGATAGAAGTTCCAATATTAAGTAAATTATCCAGTTATAATCCCCCAAAAATCAATTCCTGCTTATTAAACTAAACTGCCCGTTAGTTGAATATGATTTATTCGTCCTCAAAGTCATCCTCGGTCTCTTCTTCTAAAATTATAATAATAAATCCTTTCAAATTAGGGGCATATTCTTCATGTTCTACATCTTCGTGATACCAAATATAAATCTCATTCTCCATTCTTCCGTTATTTACTTTAAAACATAATTTATCTCCCGAACCATCATCACCGATTGCAATAAGGTCTTTCGACATATCTTCATCTCTGACTTCGGTGTTTTGTCCAACATCATCCCAAGTTTTTTTGGATTTCTAGGGTCTTTAATAGGATATAGTGTCCATTCACCTATTTCTGCATTATTGATTAACTTGAAAAGTTCCTTATAATGTTCTGGGAAGACTGCACCTAACTTATCTCCCCATACGAATCAGTAACCCCTACTTCAAACCAACAAAGCTTTTCTACAGGTAAACGGTATTCGACCGTTTCCGTAGGCAGGTTTTCAATCATCGTTTTACGTTGACCAGGCTTTTGCCACGTCAGAAAGAATACCTAAATAATACGTTAACGCCCACGTTGAAAAGTAGTCATTTTTCATTTTTATGGACAACTGTCTCTCCTCTTTCAAACCCGACTACATATAGTATAAAAAGTAGATAAGGTGTTGAATTGAAAGTGAAGAATACAGTGATAACAATTTTAGGCAGTGGTGGAGGAGTTGCGAAGTCAATACTTTCCATTTTGAATAAGTCAGTGCATGATGAAAAGGATCCCATTCATCACATCATTAAGAGTAGTAGGATTCATTTAGTCGATAACAAACAAAAAGAGGAGGATTACTTTCATAGTTTATTTCCAAACTTGAAAGATCATATCGTGTTGCATCAATTTGATCTTAAAGATAAGGGTAATTTTATCAATCATCTTAAAGATACGAAAACAACCCTTGTTGTTGATGTTTCTTGGGCGGATACGGTTGAAATGTTGCAATGCTGCGATCAACTGGGTGTCAATTATGTCAATACGGCATTAGAAAACACGGAAGTTGATGACAATGAAGACTTGTATGAAGGGTTTGGTTTACTAGAGAGGCTAAGGCATTTAGAAAAGCATAAAGATAACATTTTAAATTCATCTGCCATAATTGGCTCTGGAATGAATCCAGGCGTAGTTCAATGGATGGCGATTGAACTTCTTAAAGGAGATTCTTCGGACGAGCTTCCGTTAGGTTGTTATATTGTAGAGCATGATACTTCATTTTATAAGGACAAGAATGTGGCTAAAGAGAATGTCGTCTATACGACTTGGTCGCCCGAATGTTTTCTGGATGAGGCAATTTTAAGCTATCCAATGTTTATGAAGAATCATATCCCGCTCTTCTTGTACGAAAAGGTGTATGATGTTGAATTTAAGGTGACGCTAGGAGATAAACAGTTTTATGGTTGCTTAATGCCGCATGAAGAGGTATTTACTATGGGCAAGTTATATGACATGGAAGGCGGGTTTTTATATAAGATTAATGACCATACAACAGAGCTGATCCGTGCAAACATCGATGACCTGGATAAAATATGGGATTTTGAAATGAAGGTTCTCGATCCACTTGATGCGCCATTGGAAGGCGAGGATTTAGCGGGGGTACTTCTCGTGTATCAGGACAAGGAACGGTATATGTACAATGTGCTAAGCAATGACTCCATCTTTGCTCAATACAAGACCAATGCCACATACTTTCAGGTAGCTTGCGGTATTTATGCTGCCTTATCCGTCATGCTACTCGATCAAATACCAAAAGGAGCTTATTATGTAGATGAGCTTTTGTTGAAAACGACCAATCATTATGGAGACTATTTGACTTATTACATGACAGATTTTGTAACAGGTGAAAATAAGCATTCAGATGGTCTATTGCATCAGAGAATGAAAAATAATCGAATTTAATTGTTGACGACTAGTCGAATAAGTTTATGTGTCCATGCTTATAGACTAACTCAGATGCCTGACACTGGAGCTTTGGCGCCATGATGTAAGAAATCCCAAACCCCCTTATCTTACAAGACCTTAGAGGCTGCAAGGACAGTTATGACCATATTCCTAATTAATAAGCAATCAGACTTTTATTGTGCAAAGGTCGGGTTGTTTTTTTGCTCCAATTTTTATCTAGAGTGTCAAAATCAATTACTCGATCCATTAAGGCTCCAAGATTTATTGCTCCTTGTTGACTAATCGCTTTTCAGATTAAGTTTTTTTCCCCATTTATATTCTCTTTGATAAAGTATTAATGATCGCAGCTAGCATAGGTACTCATACAAGTAGAAATAAAACCCCTTTACATTGTTGAAATGAAAGGGGCTGCACAAAAAACAATTGTTACGTATACTTCCTTTTAATCTTTGATTCTACGTAAGCGTCAAGAAGCTGTAACGCATTGGCCAATTGAAGAAAGAAAGGGTTTGTTAAATGAAGTTATTTCAGTAATCGATTTACAATACATAAATCTAGTTCCTTATGTATTAGGTGAAGGTGAGCAACTATTTAATGTTATAAAAGAAAACAAAATGGAAGGTGTCATTGCTAAACGAGTAGGTAGTCTCTATTCGCCAGGCACACGTTCAGATGATTGGCGAAAAATCATTAATTGGAGTTATCATGATGTGATTGTTTCGAAGGTTACGCATGGCCCTCTCACTGTTCAGCTGCAAAGTTTAGAGGGTGACTATCCTTCTGAATAAAGAATTGACCTCTCCTATTCATAGGAATAGGTAAGGCTTTGAAGTTATCGCCACCTTTTCCCCTCCTTCACACCGTACGTGCGACTTTCACCGCATACGGCGTTCCAACTAATCCAATTCAATTAATCATCGACACTTCTGATATAACAATATAGTCCAGGTGTCTCAATTCTTCCGTTTCAATAAGTCGGTGCCTCCCTTGGGAGGTGAACCTCTTTTAGTCTCACGAGAACCTTATTAACCGGTAAAGATTTGCCTTGCATGATTAAGTGATTCTTCATTAGTCTAGTGGCTATCCCTCCATGTGTATTAGACATTTCATCGGTACTGTACCACCACTTTCACTGATATAAAAATAAGTTATACAATAACTAGTCTCATTATTGTTTTCCTTATTACCATTTCTTCGGGAGTAAGCCCTCCGCGTTATCAGCTTACAACGTTGAATTATATCTATTATAGAATGAACTTAGATGTTTCCTGTGAGCCTGTTAGCTATGCATATGCCTGTAACATAAGGTGGATTTTCATATTAGTTATTCTTACTCGTCCACAACTAACCTCACATTAAGTGAGATACACATTTCTATGTATTGCAGGTCTAGACCCGTACATTCGGAAATTCGTCAGCTTACCAATATCTTGTTTTGTGGCATATAGCATTCTCACCATATTCATTCAACTCAAGCATCATGATTTACACCACCCCCTCGGGTAGGATTTCGTCAGCCGTTACACTGTTACGGTAAATTCTCACGCCTTTTTGCCGAGCTTATAACACTATTATCCTTACTAAATCCAGTGCTAATCGACTAAGAGAGAGCCCTTCAAGACGTTACTCTGTCATTTGACTCTTCGATATAATCCTTCAGTTCCAATGGAACTGTCTAGCCTTTACCTGAGAGATGTGACCATCCCCAATTTAAGCTAGAAACATTTCGCACAACTAACCTGCCCGTTAGTTCAATAAGAAAAATGGTTATTCTAAATACTCACTAGCTAGATTAGGGTTTAGGTACCTAGCCATTCCTGTTTTAGTTCTCTTTAATCCCAACTTCTTATAAAAATCCGCATTTCCAGTTGTAGAGATTAAGTGAACGCACGAAATATTATTTAGTTTAGCAAGTAAATACTCCATAATTTGTCTCGCTATCCCTTGTTTTTGGAATTCTGGATGTACTAAAACGTCATATATAGCAGCATTAAAAACTCCATCTGTCATAGCTCTGCCAAAACCCACAATTTGTCCATTTACTGTGACAAAAGCACTGACATTACTTGCTTCGAATACTTGTTTTATTATCTCCTTTGTATGTTTTGTCCACCCAACAGAAGCATATATCTCTTTCATTCCATCAAGATCTACTTTAGAAAAATCGCTATGTATTCTCAAATCCACAATACCCCTCCTTAGAATACTATGAGTATTTCTACATTATTCTTGCTTGCTCCTTGTTCAACTAAACTGCTTCGTTAGTTCCAGAAGGAATTCGATTTCTGAACGGGCTTGCATAGTTTATACACACCAGGTTAGCATAACACCAGTTCACGGAAGTATTTTACTCCATTACTCTATAAGCGAAAGCTGCCATGTAAAGGCAGCTTTCAGCTCAATAAACTCTAATTATTTCACTTGTACTTCATCCTTAAGTAACCATTTAAACCATCTTCCGTGACCATCTGTTTCAGCAATCGTTTGTTTATATTCCACACCATTTAAATAATAATCAAGGTGTAAATATTTGTCCTGAACATTATTATAGATATGAAAAACATCCCTGTTCTTTCCAATTGATTCTATTATATTTAATAATGATTTTCTTGTCTCTATCGACATTTGATTAGCTACGTGAGTATGATAAATACAAACTGTATTTCCAAATGGCACATCATCAACGAACTCACTTAATAAAGCAACTCCATCTCCATTAACTAATTGAACGGGATATTCTTTAATATAATTAGCAGCTTTTTCAAACATGATTAGTCTATCTTTGTGTTCAGTCCAAATTAAAGACTTTAACCACAAATATTCTTCCTCATCGTTTAAATCGACAGTATTTAAATCAATACCAATTCTTGTTGTCACTGGTGGGGAAGTTGATTGTAAAATTGGTGTTGTATCACTTTTTAATTCGGATGTAATGTTTAGTGCAGAACCTATGTTACCAACAACTTCATTTGTGTTGTATGTATATGAATACTTATCCCACAGTAGTTGCAACCCCGCACTAGTTCCAATTTCAATGAGTGCCAATGGCTTTTTAGTCTTTTCGTAAATAAAGCTAAAGACTGGATAAAGGTAAGCACATCTTCGTACTTCATTCGTCTGAACAAGTTTAGTTTGTAAGATATTGATGATTTCATTTTTATTAATTAGGCAAAATTCTTTGAAGTATTCAAATGATTCTTTGTAATGCTGAGGTTTAATCGCTAGACTAGGATAAAATTCTTTTAACTTGTGTTCTTTTCCTTTAAGCAGAAGGTAATGTACAGCACCGAAAAGTAAATTTGGTACTGGTTGACCACTGCTAGCGTTATTACATAACTCTAATAACTCGTCATCTTTTGCGATTTCTAATGCTAAGTATTCATATAACATACTAGAGCCTTTACACTCATTTTCAGCAAAATCCGTAAATCTTTGAGATAACACATCCATACCTAACATAATATCCCTCCAGCAAATCGATTTGTCTTTTTAGTTATTTTTTCAATAACCTTATTATTTCCTTCTTTCGGCAAATCCTTACGCAACTAAACTGCCCGTTAGTGAAACAACTATAAACTCTCTGGTAAGTGACTATTCCACTTCCCTACCTCTCATAGGACCTTTAATTAGCAAAACTTCCTTTTGGTCGTTGAGTACAATAGTTGCAGCCGAAACAAAGTGTTTAGAAGGTGTATAAATATGTGATTTGTTTTGTCCCAAAGGCATTGCCCCCTTTTTTGTGTAAAGCTTACTCCATTAAATGGCCCGATTGTTGAACACAAGTTTAACAATACTCTTCAACTATCCTGCCAGTTAAATTAAGCGCAAACTTTAACATAAATATCCAATTATATTTATAGTAATTATTTCACAAACTGGGCCTGTAATGGAGTATCATGACTGGATCTTTATAAAATAATGATCACAGACGACCTGATCGATTCGATGATGACGATAAAAGTTAAGATAAAAGAGATTTCATTGAATTAAGCTTTAACTCATAAGAAGAAACCCCTGAAACGTTTTAATATCAGGGGTTTCTTCTTATTCTTCCGGTTCTTATGCAAATTGATGGTAGGTACTATACTCCTGGGCAGATTATTTTTAAGACAAAAATGAAACTATGGCGAAATTAAGAGGCAATTAAAATATAAAATGATGAAAAAACAGGATATTCCGTGAGAAACTGAATCATTTTCTTTAGAATAGAATTATAGCTAAAAGTGGAGGTGACGTGATCTTGAATTTTAAAGAGAATTCAAAAAAATTATATCGACAGCGAGCGACCTGCTGAAAGATGAAAAGAACAGGGAAAAGGCGAAAAGTATTGTTTCTTCAGCCTTGAAACAAAAAAAAATGAAAAAAATTAGGAACGGTATAGAAAAATCATAATTCCGTTATAGAATCATGCTTTATTTTGTTATGCCAGGAGGCTGCATTCAGCTGCAGGGACACCCTTTTGCATCCGTTAGTGCAATAAGAAAAATACTTGAATAGCCATTCTTATTCGTCCCAAAAATCATTATCTATTGCATTTTCTATCTCATCTAAGAAAAACTCATAAAAATTAGGCTTAGAAAGATAGATGGCAGATTCAAATGGACTCCAGTTCACAACCGGACATTCTCCATCTTGTAGATTATTTGTATCTAAACAGTAACCATACTCATCACACCAATAGATCATGACAAACTCATTCGGCATTGAGGCAAACCGTTGTTTATAGGAATGAATCATTTCACAATTACTAAATTCAAAACCATTTCCTCCACCACCGTATTCATCTAAAAACCATTTATAACTTTCTGGAAGTGTCACCCCTAATAATTTTTCCGTTTTCTTAATTTCTTCATAATTTATGCTTCCAAAAAAATTCTTCCTCTGGTCATATTGATTAATAAGTTTATTTATTTTTAATTGATACAATTTTATTCAACCTTTCGCGATTCTTTAATACTAATACATTCATAATGTTCTTTATTTTATTTGTATTTTCTTTCTTAAACAAACCCCCCGTTAGTTGAACAAGAACAGAGCATTGTTCTTTATTCGTTCTTATTCATACGAATACCTCTATAATTCGTAAAGCATCTTTAAGAGTCTTTATAAGGTACGATTGCATAAATAATTCATCACTTTTTTTATTTATTTCAATTTTATGGACATAATATTCTTAACGATTAATAAAAAGGATGTTGTTAATGGGCAGGAATAATACAAGAAAGCTTAGATGGACTAATCAGTCTGATACATCCTCAACAATTATTATTCAATGTGTGGTCATATTAATCTTCGGTATAACCGTACCTCCTAAAATCAATTCGATTCAAGATGATTTGACTTATACATCTTTAGCTTTAGTCATCCTCGTTGCAATCAATGTTAGCTTGTTTCGAAATATGGGACTACATAAAGCCTTTCAAAGTTCACGTCGAATCCAATACTGGAAATTAAAACAGAAAAGTGTCTTTGTTCTATACCTCTTTTTAATGGTCTTAATGATCGATAAAACATTTCCACATGTAATACTTTTATGCTGCTTAGTTTTCCTCTTGGGTTTACTTTACATTGTCATTCGAAAAGGATGGAATAGATTCAAAAATGTCAATTCCGTGTTTCCTCCTTCGGATGGTAATCACGAATCGTTATTTTAGTAAAAAGAACTCATGTACAGCTAATCCACCACCACGCAAGTGAGCAAGAAGAAAACTTTACGCAATATTGCAGGCTATTATTCAGGTGTTTTAAAGGAACTGATTGATAAGTCTTTATTTGCTGATGCTTTTATGGATTATGATGTCCCAGTTGAGCTATTATGCATTTATTAAAATTGGACAAATTAAAAAGCCGACAATTAATGTCAGCCATCATAAGTAACAAGTGTTTTTTCAAGCTGATTTTTTCAAAGCTTTAAATGAACTGGCTACAAAAATGAGATTACAGCGTTTTATTCAACAGAGCGTATGTAACCGGAAGTAGGCTGATAAGAATTCCTTAGGTTACTGCAGAAATCAGAAGGCTCAAAGGTGAAATGCAACCCTTTAGACGATCATTCTGTGGCACATCAAATCACCGTCCGCCTCCTTTATTTTTATGTTATGAAAAAAGCACCTCCGTAGAGATGCTTCTAGCAAACCTTTATTTAATGCTCGTATTGCCAAATCTTCGAATATCTCACCTTTTTCCTCTTGTATACTGAATCTCATCATTCTAATTGACTGTGACCTGTAGACTCCATAGAGCCTTCCTGCAAGCTTCGTATCTTCCCCGACCGTTGATTTCAATAGTGACTTAAAGCGCTCGTAAAGCGTCCGTGACAGCTCTGGGCGATACGTATCATGTAATGATGCATTTTTGTCATTAGCTATTAAAGATTTAAAAGATAACGGTTCGTTTTCTGATTTATTCCCTTGATGGATTGGTGCATCTACCTCCCTCGCAACTACCCGAGTATTCATTTCCGACTGTTCACTTTTAGGTTTTACTGGAAGAATGACATAGATATTAGCTCCGAATCCCTTTAGAACTCTACGAATAAATTTAACTCGTTCAATGATGCCTAATTTTTCAAGTTTAACAATTGAACGTCTAATAGTAGATATTGACTTATGCAATGCGCTTGCAATCGTTATATGCTTTAAATGTGCCGCTCCATGCTTTACAGAATAACGTCTAACCATACCTAATACCGCTCTATCAGATGAATTCAGTTGATTCCAGTTGGAAGTGATATGTTGATTAGCCGCATTGTCCATTTCATGCTTGTCTTTAAAGCGTGCATAGTTTGATAGATAGATTGTCATATAGATTGCTCCCTTTTATTAAAGGAGCACCCACTTGTTTATAGGCGTAGTTAAACAAGCCTTGTCTAATCATATTTTTTTTTGATATGATAGTAGGCAATACAAAAGAGTGCTCTTTTTACTTATAGTTGAGTGCTTCATTCAGTTGTGAGAACTGAAACGGTTTTACATGAGCTTAGGGTGCGCTAACACCTATAGGCTCTTTTTTGTGTTTAAATATCCAAATTGGATAGTGGAGAATGCTTCTTATACTTCTGCATGATTTCCTTATCGGCAAAATCGAGGTAAATTTGTGACGTTATTTCCAAGCTGGCGTGACCCAAAAGACTGGATAAAGTTGCCAAATCTCCGCCATTCATTAGATAGCGCTTGGCGAAATTATTTCTTAGTAAATGCGGTGTTACCTGCAAACCCACATCTTTACTCCTCAATCTGAATGACCTCTCAACTCCCTCTATTTTGCGCCTGTTTCCATGAAGGGTTGGGAATACAAAATCGGTATCAGAATAGCGGTCCTTGTAATCTAACCAAGATTTAGGATGTCTTCTAGTTTTATCTGAAAAATAGACAAAGCGTTGTTTGTTATTTTTTGTTTCTCTGAGTAAAATGGCGTTTGCTCGGACATCAATATCTGACGGAACAATTGCAAGTAGCTCAGAAATTCGGCAACCAGTGTCAAAAATCACCCTAGCAATAATCCAATCACGATATTGATCAAACTTGGAAACATCGAATGCACGGAAGAACTGTTTCAATTCGTTATCTTCAAGCATGATTTTCGCTTTACGCTCTGGTTTCACGTTTCGAACTGTCTTCATTGGATTCTTACGAATAATACGCTCAGCTTCTAAATGACCATAAAAGGCTTTTATGTTCCGTGTGTAGTTCGCAATCGTTGTCTGTGTGACTGGTTTCCCAAAGTCTTGTCTACGCTCAGGATAGTTGACTGGCTTTAATGCTGAAGTGACTTCATACTTTCCTCGTTCCGCTAAACTTCTCATGTATGCTCGCAAATGTTCCGCAGTCACTTCCTTATGTGACAAAATTTTAAAAGTGTCATCCATATACCTAGCAAATAGTTTTAACGTCTGTTCATATGACTTCATTGTTTTTGGAGATAACCCCTTTGCAGCACAATCCAGCATGTATCTATCTATTTCAATATCAAAATCAGACAAAAAAAAACGCCTCCTCATACGAATTAAATCTCCGTAAAGAATGCGTTTCTATATCCACATTACCTATTTAACTTAATTGCTTCATACCCATAGTTTGTCGGTGATAGTTCTGCAACTCTCACAATAAAACGCTTTCATACCAACAATCAGCTCGCCATATGTTCAAGTCGAATCTTATCGGCAATCATTGCGATGAACTCTGAATTAGTGGGTTTACTTTTCAAGTGGTGCACAGTATAACCAAACATTTTGGATATTACATCATAGTTACCGCGGTTCCAAGCTACTTCTATTGCGTGACGAATTGCCCGTTCGACCCGGGACGCAGTCGTATTGTACTTTTTAGCAATCTCTGGATATAGCACTTTTGTTACAGACCCTAGTAAATCCACGTCGGTGTACACCATTTGAATCGCCTCACGAATAAATGCATAGCCTTTAATATGAGCAGGCACACCAATTTCTTTGATAATTGCTGTAATTGTTGTATCCAAGACTTTTTGACTTACAGCTCCAGACGTAACTTCCCCAACGGATTGAGTTTGTGGAGCAATGGGTTTCCTCGTTCCTGCTACTTGGAAAATTTGGTTAGCTAGTCTATCAAACTCAAATGGTTTAAGCATAAAGTAGGAAGCGCCAAGACTTGCCGCTTGTGTCATTACATCTTCCTGGCCAAATGCGGTAAGCATGATAATATGCAAATCAGCAATTTTTGCATTGCCACTTAACGTTTCAAGCACTGCAATACCATCAAGATGTGGCATAATGATATCAAGTAATAGGACATCCGGCGTTTTTTCTTCTAACATTGTTAAGCATACTTTACCGTTATGTGCCGTCCAAATTACTTCTATTTCGGGGTGCCTTTCAAAATATGCCACCATCGTTTTCACAAGTTCCTTGTTATCGTCAGCAATCGCTACTTTCAGTTTATCCATCTCATTTCCCCCTTGTACTATTATGACGGCCTCGTTCCCTAAATATTAACAACTATATGTTAACTGCACAAGGGAATTTTCGACGAATAGTGAAACAAACCTCTATTTTTCAGTGTAAATGAACCTTCTGGCATATGCTTTCCCCATATTTCGACGCGTTTTTATGTTTTCTGAATTTTTGTCAAAAAATTTTACCCGACTGCTAAAAAAAGGTCAACCAGAAACTGGTTGACCTTTTTTTACTTTTCACCAATTCTCATCTTTTCCAAAAAAAGAGCCGCTCCTTTTTTAGGGTCGTCGACAAACATATGCGTTACAGCACCTGCAAATTGGCCATTCTGAATAACAGGGCTTCCACTCATTCCCTGTAAGATTCCGCCAGTAGCTTTTAGTAATTTTTCATCTGTTAAAATGAAATGGAACTGATCTTGTTCAACTTCAGTAATGCTAATGGAAAATGACTCGACTGCTGTTCCTTTTATGGTCGTGTAAATTTCAGCCGGTCCTACTTCCACTTCACTGGAATGCATAATCTGTAGAGGTTTGGCCAACACTTCCTTATATGTGCTGTTCCACGATCCGAATATTCCGTATATCCCATTTATTCGAATCGAGCCTAACATATCTTTGTCATCTACAATCGTCGAGATCTTATAGCCCGGAATACCCGGTACACTTTTTTTAATCTGATCGATTTCCGAAAGATAAATCGATCCTGATTTAAAAGAAGGCGGTGTTTTCAAGGCACTATCAATAATCTGATGACCTAGAGCGCCGTATGTTCCATTGTTCTGGTCGACATAAGTCAGGGTTCCTGTTCCTTCCGTCCGATCTTTTAGGAATGGAAGGAGACGTTTTATCGCCTCGCCATCTGCTAGGATTTGGAGCTCATTACCACCTCGGGAGACATGTAAAACGACTTCCTTCTTACTACGCAATGACGATGAGGATTTTTCGAATTCGCGTAAGGAACCAATTATTACACCTTCTATTTGTCCGATTAGATCACCTGCCTTCAACCAATTATCCTTCCTAATCATGACATCATTCGTGATATACACTCCAGACAAATCCATTTTAATACCAATTGATTGCCCCATGGGTATCAACGATTCGTCTTTTGCGAATGCCGCATCTGTCGTGAATGGCATGAAAAGAAAAATCACAGACAACGAAACGGCTAACTTGAACTGTCTACTCCATCCCATATTTCACCTCCCTAAATAAGATACTGTTGGTATGGTCGTTCAGAGGAATCTTATGAAAGGGTAAATCAAGCAAAAATGAAAATCAACTTCCTTTTTGGTCCTACTAATAAGTAGTGCTGGGAAATTTAAAAAAATGACCAAGAAACACGCATAATGTATTATGCGTGTTTCTTGGTTATCTAAACGACTTTTTACGTTCGACAGCTAATTTTAACAACTCTTCTGCATGGCTCAATGTTAGAGGAGTTATTTCTGCCCCAGATAACATTCTGGACATTTCTTCCGTTCTATCCGATTCAATAACATTTTGGACTTCAGTTCTAGTTCTGTCACTTTTTACATCTTTTTTAATAAGGTAATGGTAATCAGCCATAGCGGCAACTTGTGGTAAATGTGAAATACAAAGTACCTGAGAATGGGTAGCAATCATGGCAATTTTCTCCGCAATCGCTTGAGCAACACGTCCACTTACACCTGTGTCTACTTCGTCAAAAATAAGTGAAGTTACTCCTTGATGTTTTGAAAAAATCGTTTTCAAAGCCAACATGATACGTGAAATTTCACCGCCAGAGGCAACCTTAACTAATGGTTTCAGTGGCTCACCCACATTCGTCGAAATAAGAAATGCCACATCGTCATATCCGTTTGAATCAAAAGTACCAGGCAATTTTCTTGTTATATCCACTTTGAAAGATGCTTTTCCCATATGTAGTTGTTGTAGCTGTTCCATAATCGCTTTTTCTAAGTGATGGGAATAATTTAGGCGAATAATTGATAGTTCTTCCGCTTCAACTTCCAGGTCTTTCAATAGTTGATCAAGTTTTTCCTGTTCTGCCGCAAGTCGTTCATCCCTGCTTACTAAACTTTCTAGATCATCAGCTATTTTATCGCGATACAATAATATATCTTCAATTGTCTTACCATATTTTCTTTTAAGTGAGGTATGAAGGGCCAGACGCTCTTCAACTATTTCGAGTCTTGCAGGATCAAATTCCATATCATCAAGTATGTTTTTTAATTCATGTGACGTATCTTGCAGTGAATAGAAACTTGATGCGATTATTTCCGCATGGGGTTTCAATGTTTTATCTACTGAAGCTGCATCTTCGATATCACTCATAGCTGATCCAACCCAATCTAGTGCATGCGTGTCTCCGCTAATTGAAACGTACGCTGTATTCAGTCGCTCATATAATCGAGTATAATTTTGAAGTTTTTGTTTCTCGGCTTCAAGTTTATCCTCTTCACCAATTATGAGGGTTGCTGCATCAATTTCTTTTAATTGAAATGAATACAGATCAATACGCTGTGCAACTTGTTGTTCATTTTCGTCAGCCTTTTCAAGCTTCCGTTTCAGTTTTCGATAGCTTTCAAATATCTCAGAATAATTTACATAAGCAAGGTCGAATTTTTCTCCCGCAAAATGATCGAGTAAATGAATATGTCTTCTTTCATGCATCAATTCCTGATTTTCATGTTGCCCATGAATGTCAATCAATTGCGAACCTATTTCTCTCAAAATAGCAATGGTTACGAGTTTTCCATTGACACGGCAAACTGTTTTTCCGTTCGAATTGAGGTCACGCCGCAAAATGACAATGCCGTCTTGGACGTCAATGCCGAAATCAGCTAACTTACCGATAATTGGATGATCATTATCTTCAATTGTAAAAAGCCCTTCCAACTCAGCTTTTGTCGAACCATGGCGGATAAACTCCTGCGATCCTCTTCCACCCGCCAGCAGTTGCACAGCATCGATAATAATTGATTTCCCTGCACCTGTTTCCCCAGTCAATACAGTTAAACCATCGTTGAAAGTAACTTCTAGGTTTTCTATGATTGCGAAGTTTTTAATGGAGATTTCACTTAACAATTACCATCACCTCTTTCAAAGCATAGCCAGTAGTTTTTCCTTCACTTTTTCTGTCAGAGATTCATCCCGGCAAATTATTAAACATGTATCATCGCCACAAATCGTTCCCAGAATTTCATCCCAACTAAGATGGTCCATTAATGACCCGACAGCTTGGGCATTTCCAGGTAATGTTTTCAAAATGATAAAATGTCCTGCACTGTCAATGCTAACAAATGCATCTGTTAACATGCGGTGAAGTTTCTGTTCCGTGTTGTACTTATGTACGGCTGGCAGGCTGTATTTATAACTACCGTCGGATAAAGGAACTTTAATTAAATGCATTTCTTTTATATCACGCGAAACGGTCGCTTGTGTCACAGCCACTCCAGCAGCTTTTAAGCTGTCTACAAGCTGGTCTTGCGTTTCTATTTCAAAGTTCGAGATAATATCCCGAATGCGAATTTGTCTATGCCCTTTATTCATGCCAATCACTCCCATACCCAATAATTATATTCTAATTTGTACTGTAACACCGAAATTTTTAAGCAACAAGTATATAGGAATGTCTCTTCGCTTCAGATAGGAAAAGTGCGCAAATAGATGCGCACTAGTGTAGCTCCTTGTAAGCCTCTTCAATAAGTTTATCAAAGTCAACTGCGTAAAAATTTGTCACTGGGTTTTCCTCAGAAGTTAAGTGAAATAGGAACTCAATATTCCCTTCGCCGCCAGTAACGGGCGAATATGAGATTCCACGGAGACTAAATCCTTCGTTTATGGATGCTTCAGCAATTTTTTTCAACACTTCTTGATGAACAGACTTTTCTCTGACAACGCCTTTTTTTCCTACTTTCCCTTTTCCTGCTTCAAATTGTGGCTTCACAAGTACCATAACGTCACCGCCATCAGCAATGATTCGTTTCAAAGCGGGTAGGATAAGTGTTAATGATATAAAAGAAACATCGATAGTAGCAAATTGCGGTATCCCTTGGGTGAACAGATCCGGCGTTGCATGCCTGAAATTTGTTCTCTCCATAACCGTTACACGTGGGTCTTGACGTATCTTCCACGCAAGTTGATTGTAACCAACATCAAGTGCGTAGCAATGTGCAGCACCGTTTTGAAGTGCACAATCTGTAAAACCACCCGTCGATGATCCGATGTCAAGTATAATTTTATCCAATACATCGACATCGAACTGCTCAAGTGCTTTTTCAAGTTTTAATCCGCCTCGGCTCACATATTTCAATTTCGAGCCTTTGACCACAAGTGGGGCGTCAATTGCAATTTTTTCACCTGGTTTATCTAATCTAGTTTCAGCAGAAAAGACGATGCCCGCCATAATCGAGCGCTTTGCCTGTTCCCTTGTTTCGAAGAGACCACGCTCAACTAATAGTACGTCAACCCGCTCTTTTGTTGTACGATTTGTCATACTTGTTCCCTTTCCACTCCACACTCTTTGACGAAGTTTAACATATTATCAACCAGATGATCAGTTGTCATACCGATTTCAGCAAGCAATTCATCAACGTTACCGTGTTCAATGAATTGGTCTGGAATACCCATCCGTCGAATCGGTACGCCAGTTTGTTGTGTGTCATGAGCATATTCAATAACAGCACTTCCGAAACCGCCCGCAAGGACAGCTTCTTCAACTGTCATAATTGGTATACCAGTAGCAAAAAGACCATCCAGCATTACATTATCAAGCGGTTTGATGAATCTCGCGTTAATAACTTTCACATGGATTCCTTTGGTGAATAACAATTCGGCCGCTTCGAGCGCCATCGGAATTGAGGTACCGAATGTCAATATAGCTGCATCATGTCCTTCACGTAATACTTCCCACGTACCGATAGGGATTGGACGTAGTGTTTCATCCATTAATACGCCGTGACCATTTCCTCTTGGATAACGCATTACAATTGGGCCTTCGTCATAATCAATAGCGGTTTTTACCATATGCTGTCCTTCGTTTTCATCTTTTGGCATCATAATAACCAAGTTTGGCATATGTCTAAGGAAAGCAATATCGAAGACACCCTGATGCGTTTCACCATCCGCACCAACAAGACCTGCACGGTCAATTCCGATAAAGACGTTCAGATTCTGCCTTGAAATATCATGAAGTACCTGGTCATAAGCTCGTTGCATGAATGTCGAATAAATTGCTAGAAATGGCTTCATGCCTTGTGTAGCGAGACCTGCCGCCATTGTTGTTGCATGTTGTTCAGCAATGCCGACATCGAAGAATCGATCTGGAAATTCTGCAGCAAACGATTCCAATTTCGAGCCAACAGGCATCGCTGGTGTTATTGTAACGATACGTCTGTCTTCACGAGCAATGTTCCGAACTGTTTCTGCTACTAATCCGCTCCATGAAGGTGCAATTGAGGCAGATTTTACAAAATCACCTGTTTCAATTTTATACGGACCAGTACCATGCCATGTACCGATTTTATCATCTTCAGCTGGACTATATCCCTTGCCTTTTTTCGTAATAACGTGAAGTAGTACTGGCCCTTCCATTTTCTTCGCATATTGAATATTGCGTTCAAGGTCATTGAAATCATGTCCATCAATCGGACCAAGATATGTGAAACCGAGTTCTTCAAAAAAGACTCCAGAGACGAGTAGGTATTTCAGACTATCTTTAACTCGCTCCGCAGCTGCAGCAAGTTTACCACCAACAGCGGGAATTTTCTTCAGTATATATTCCAACTCATCTTTTGCTGAGTTATATTTGCCCGCAGTCCTCAATTTCCCAAGGACCGTATGAAGTGCACCGACATTCGGCGCAATTGACATTTCGTTGTCATTTAAAATAACAATCATATTGGTTTTTGAATCTCCAATATGATTTAGCGCTTCAAGTGCCATTCCACCTGTCAGCGCACCATCACCGATGACTGGTATCACATAATTCGATTCACCTTTTACGTCCCTCGCTGCTGCCATTCCCATAGCCGCAGAAAGCGAAGTAGAACTGTGACCTGTTTCCCACACATCATGCTCGCTCTCAATCATTTTTGGGAATCCGCATAGGCCTTTGTATTGCCGAAGTGTGTCGAAATCGCATGCGCGTCCAGTTAGTATTTTATGAACATACGCCTGATGGCCGACATCCCAAATTATTTTATCATTTGGACTATCAAATAACCGATGCAACATAATCGTTAGTTCGACAACTCCAAGATTCGGACCGATATGACCACCGGTAACAGATAGCTTTTCAATTAGAAACTTCCGGATTTCTCCCGCTAATTCTGTCAACTGTTCTTTGTTGAGTTTTTTTATAAAAGATGGACTAGTAATTTCAGTGAGTTCCATCATCATCACACACCTTCACAAATTAATTGCCTCGAATGTTACTGCTAAGAACCCATTATATCAAGTAAGACGTCCAGTACAACAATTACGGTCATTTCAAGATTTTCTTTCGACGATATAATCTGCGAATAATCCGAGAAGTGGTTGATCTACTTTCAAAAATGAAAGAGATTGTTTTGCTACCTGATGGTGTTCAGCAAGTCGTACAATAGCACCATCCAAACCGAGCAATGACGGATATGTCGACTTATCACTTATCGTGTCGCTACCCGCAGTCTTCCCTAGTTCTTCTGTCGTAGAAGTAACATCTAAAATATCGTCCTGTATTTGAAAAGCAAGGCCTATGTTAAATGCATACTTTTTCAATTGTGCTGATTTTTCACCAGATAATCCTGCAAGTATTGCCCCAGCTTCAATGCAAAATGACAACAAAGCACCCGTTTTGTTGATATGAATGGTTTCGAGTTCGGATATAGATAAAGCTTTTTTCTCCCCTTCAATATCAAGCACTTGACCGCCGACCATACCTCTTGCTCCAGATGCATCCGAAAGTAAACGGACGATTTGAAGAGCGTTTTCGGCACTCGTAACTGTAAGACGAGATAGACTTCCAAACGCAAGGGCCTGAAGCGCATCTCCTGCAAGAACTGCTACAGCCTCCCCGTAAACAACATGATTCGTCGGTTTTCCACGTCTGAAATCATCATTATCCATGCACGGTAAATCATCATGGATTAGGGAATAAGTATGTAACAATTCAACTGCGCATGCAACCGTCAAAGCATCTTCTGATTTGGCGCCTAAATCTTCTAGCGTGGCTAGGACGAGGAGTGGCCGGATTCGTTTCCCGCCGGCATTAATTGAATAGGCCATCGAGGATTTTAAAGTTTCTGATACTGTCATTGAGTCAATCATAATATTTAGCTTACCTTCAATAACCGGGAGCTTATCTGTGATAAATTGTTGTAGTTTCTCATTCATTTGAATCGCTTCCTTTTGCCGGATTGAATTCCGTTTCGTTTCCATCTTTGTCAATAATAGAGATTAGTTGTTTTTCAGCATCCTGTAGTTTACCATGGCAAAAACCAGAAAGCTCCATTCCTCTTTTATACAGTGTGATGGCATCTTCAAGGGGTACATCGCCTGTCTCGAGTTTCTGGACCACCTCTTCTAATTTCAACATCGCTTCTTCAAAGCGGATTGACTCTTTTTCCAATTATATTTCCTCCCCATCGCTTATCTTAATTGATTGGATTGTCGCTTCCGCTGTACCATCATGCAAACGAATCCGAATTTCTTTCCCAACTTCCAGTAATTCAGCAGAATTGATGACCTCGCTGTTTTTATAAACAATTGAATAGCCTCGTTCCATAATCGTTAGTGGATTCAGCGCCTGCAACATTCGTACAGATGCGTGAAAACGCTCACTTCTCATGCGTAGGTCTTGTTGTACACTTCTTGTGAGACGTTCTGTTACTACCGTTATGTCTCGATAACCTTCTTTAATTCGCTGATCCGGGGAATAAGTGGAAAGCAGGGCACTTAATCTTTGGTATCGCGATGTTCGAGAGCTTGTTATATCGTTACCACTTCTAAGCAGTCTTCCTTCAAACCCAATCAATCTCTCAGTAAACGGACGATATAATCGTTCTGGAAATTGAAGTGGATAGGAATTTTGTAAACTTGTTAAACGTTTGCGCTCATTTTTGATTTGATTGGATAAGGAATTATAAATTGACCTCTTACGATCCAATAGCCTTTCAAACAACTCTTCTCGCGCCGGTACGGCCATCTCGGCAGCCGCAGTTGGGGTAGGTGCCCTTTTGTCCGACACGAAGTCAGCAATTGTTGTATCCGTCTCATGTCCAACAGCACTAATAACCGGTAAACGGCAAGAAAATATTGCCCGTGCAACTGACTCTTCATTGAATGCCCATAAATCTTCAATTGAACCGCCGCCTCTTCCCACGATAAGGACATCGAGAGAACCATAATTATCCGCTTGTTGAATTGATTTGATGATGGAAGGCGCCGCTTGCGGCCCTTGTACTACCGCGGGAAATAATATGATTTCAGCAAGCGGATAACGCCGTTCAATTGTGGAGCAGATATCTTGAATCGCTGCGCCTGTTTGGGCCGTAACCACACCGATTTTATTTGGATAGAGTGGAAGTGGTTTTTTCCATCTTGCATCGAAAAGACCTTCTTTACCTAGGTTTTCTTTCAATTGTTCAAAAGCAAGATATAATGCTCCGATGCCATCAGGTTGCATGGATTGTACATACAATTGATAATTTCCGCTCGTTTCAAAAACAGTTACGTCACCCGTAATGAGAACATTCATACCGTTTTCAGGTTTGAACTTAAGTCCAGCTGCGCTAGAACGGAACATCGCTGACTGAATTCGGCTTTTTTCGTCTTTTAAAGTAAAGTAGATATGACCGCTCGGATGGCTTTTAACATTCGATAGTTCTCCTTTGACAAAGACATTTCGCAAATGAGGGTCTGCATCAAACTTTCGTTTAATATATTTTGTTAATGCTTGTACAGACAAGTGTGGATCTCCGGCCAACAGTCCCGCCTCCCCGATTATTGACGTATAGAGACGCTGTCTTTTCGATGAAAAACAGCGTCCGTCCGGTTTTTTATTATTTTTGTGAGTGTCTACCTTCTTCATATGCTTTTTCAGCACTGTGAAGAGTGTTTTTTAGAAGCATGGTAATTGTCATTGGACCTACTCCGCCAGGTACCGGTGTTATAGCAGAAGCTTTCGTTATTGCTGATTCAAAATCGACATCTCCGCAAAGTTTTCCGTTCTCATCACGGTTCATGCCTACATCAATAACGACAGCACCGTCTTTTATATGCTCTTCTGTAATGAATTTTGTCTTTCCAATTGCGACGATTAGAATATCCGCCTGTTTTGTAAAGGATGCTAAATCCTTTGTTTTGGAATGGCAGTATGTGACTGTGGCGTCGCGTTGCAACAGTAATTGACCCATCGGTTTCCCCACTATATTGCTACGTCCAACAATAACTGCATGCTTGCCGCTAATTTCAGTGCCTGTCCGCTCAAGAAGTTTAATGATCCCGTATGGTGTGCATGACAGGAATGCTTTTTGACCAATTATCATTTTCCCAACATTTTCCGGGTGGAATCCATCGACGTCCTTTGTAGGATCGATGGCACGAATAACGAGGTTCTCATCGATATGGTCAGGTAATGGTAATTGAACGAGGATGCCATGAATTGAATTATCATTATTTAATCTAATAACGTGATTAAGTAACTCCTCTTCGGATACCGTAGCGGGAAGTTCAATTAATTCCGATTTCATGCCCGCTTCCAGACTCGATTTCTGTTTGTTTCTAACGTATGTACGGGAAGCTTGGTTTTCACCGACTAAGACTACCGCTAGGCCTGGCTGACAGCCATTTGCCCTAAGCGTAGTTACTCTGTGCTTTATTTCTTCCCTGATTTCCTTACCAATTGCTGTTCCATCAATCCGTTTGTCAGTCATCATGGTTCCTCCAAACAATCCAATTATTTTTCTTCGAATTTCGATAGTACGCCATTTACAAATCGGCCTGATTTTTCATCGCCAAATGTTTTACAAAGTTCGATTGCTTCATTTATTACAACCCTGTGTGGTACTTCTTTATTGTATAGCAGTTCATAGACAGCGATTCGTAAAACGGTCCGTTCGATTTTAGGGAGGCGGTCCAAAGACCAATTTTCCAGCTTTTCGGTAAGGACTTCATCAATCTCTTCCTTATTCTCTACAGTACCACGAACAATTTGTTCATAAAACCGGTTCACCGGCTCTTCAATAATATAAGTGATTGCCTCATTTATACTCAGTTCTGTATTATCAAGCTGAAAAAGTGTTTGTACAGCTTTTTCGCGTGCTTCTCGTCGTTTCATAATATTATTCTCCTCCACTACCGTATCTCTAGGGCATTATCATAGCATAAGTTGGTTGTCCAGATACAGTAAGACAATTTGAAAAGCATCATCCGATAGAATGATGCTTTTCAGATCATACGGTTTCGGTTCCAGCTTCAATCTGAATCCCTGTAATATGAACATTGACTTCTGTTGTTTCAAGGGATGTCATGTGGAATATTGCATGACGTATTTGTTTTTGGATTTCCAATGCGATTGCGGGTAAAGAATATCCATACTCGACAACACAATGAACATCGATCATCAAACCTTGTTCAGTCCATTCCGTTTTGACTCCCTTACCATGATTCACTTTTCCAAACTTCTCCGCAACACCTGTTGCAAAGTTTCCTCTTGTGTATGCAACGCCTTTTATTTCTGTCGTCGCAATACCAATAATTACTTCAAGAACTTCAGGAGCAAGATGGACGTGTCCAAGTTCACTGCTTCCCGATGGAGCCAATCCAACCAATGTTGGAATTGTTTTATCAGACATCCAGATTCTCCTCTCCGTTAGTTCATAATTGTGTACTTTTCAAGGAATTTTGTATCAAAATCGCCAGACTTGAAAACTTCGTTATCCATAAGGTTCAAATGGAATGGGATGGTTGTATCTACGCCTTCGATGATGAATTCATCAAGTGCCCGTTTCATCCTTGCTACAGCTTCCTCCCTAGTGTCGGCATGAACAATCAGCTTTGCAACCATAGAATCGTAAAATGGTGGAATGGAATAACCTGTATACATCGCCGAGTCTACCCGAACACCAAAACCGCCCGGAGGCATATACATCGTAACCTTACCTGGTGAGGGCATAAAGTTTTTCGATGGGTTTTCTGCATTAATACGACACTCAATAGACCAGCCGTTGATTTTAATATCAGTTTGACGATAGCCCAATTTTTCACCTGATGCAATTTTAAGTTGTTGCTGAACTAAATCGATACCCGTAATCATTTCTGTTATCGTATGTTCTACTTGGATACGGGTGTTCATTTCCATGAAATAGAACTTTTGATTGATATGATCAAAAATAAATTCAACCGTACCTGCACCTCTATAATTCACGGCTTCCGCCGCTTTGACAGCTGCTTCCCCTAAAGAGTGACGAAGTTCAGGTGTCAGCGCTGGTGAAGGTGCTTCTTCTAATAACTTCTGCATTCTTCGCTGAATGGAACAATCCCGCTCACCTAGATGAATCGTGTTACCGTATTTGTCGGCTAGTATCTGAACTTCAACATGACGGAAAACTTCAATGAATTTTTCAAGATAGACACCTGGATTACCGAAAGCAGCAGCAGCTTCTTTTTGTGTAATTTTGATTCCACTTACCAGCTCTTCAGCATCCCTCGCAACACGAATCCCTTTACCGCCTCCGCCTGCCGTTGCTTTGATGATGACCGGAAAACCAATTTCTTCAGCGATACGGAGGCCTTCTTGCTCATCAGCTACGATTCCCGTTGAACCTGGAACAATCGGAACGCCAGCACTCTTCATAGTTTCACGAGCTACGTCTTTCGTTCCCATCCTCGAAATTGAATCTGCGGTCGGACCTATAAATTCGATATTGACCTCTTCACAAAGTTCCGCGAAACTTGCATTTTCCGCCAGGAAACCATATCCCGGGTGAATGCCATCACATCCGGTAAGTTTTGCGACACTAATAATATTGGAAAAGTTAAGATAACTGTCTTTAGATAACTTTGGACCGATGCAATAAGCTTCATCAGCCAATTCAACATGCAGAGCATCCTGATCAGCTTCAGAATAAACTGCAACTGTCTTCATGCCAAGCTCTTTACAAGCTCGGATTATACGAACTGCAATTTCACCACGGTTTGCAATCAACACTTTCTTCATACGTTACTCCCCCTTCAATTAGCTTTTACGAGGAAGAGGGGCTGGCCATATTCTACGAGTTGCCCGTCTTTTACGAGAATCTCAACAATTTCCCCAGAAACTTCCGCTTCAATTTCATTGAATAACTTCATTGCTTCTACGATACAAACGATTGATTCAGCTTTCACCTTATCGCCAATCTGTACATACGCCGGTACTTCCGGTGAAGATGCAGAATAGAAAGTACCAACCATTGGTGAAATAACTTTGGTCAATGATGAATCGTCCGATTGTGTTGCAACTTCAGAAGTAGTTGGCGACTCCTCTGGAAGTAAACTTACCTCTACTACTGGTTGCGCCGGTTTTTCAGCAACTACTTGCTGAGCAGGTTGTGCTGCTTCAACTACTGAAGTGGAATGCTTAGTACTTCCTTTTTTTAATTCCAGTTTTGCACCATCTAATTCATAAGAAAATTTTTCAATTGAAGATTGATCAATTAGTTTAATAATTTCACGGATTTCTTGAATTTTTAGCATGATCGATTCTCCTGACTCCATTTTAATACGTTCTATATCTATTTTAGACGTTTTCACGTCATATTGAAATAGATAAAGGTCATTTCCCTCAAAGTTTGAGGGAAATGATCAAAAGCTGAAGTCATCTTCCAGCTACGAAAAAGATTAATTGGAACACAGAGAGTGCCTGGAAACGCACAGTTATGCGGCATTGTATATTGATTTAGCAAAAAAAAAGACCCTATCCAGGGCCTTCAATTTGTTAGGTTATTCCGAGTCGCCAGTGAAAGAAACTTGAACGACCCTGGCATCTTTCCAACTTGTCATGACGAAATGGGTAATCTCTTCTGCCATTTGTGCTGATTGACCTTCCGAAGAAAGGACAGTGATTTTTACATCACCATCTTGATTGTGTACGAATGCTTCAGGATACCCCAACGCTTTAATTTGTAATTCCATGAGCGCTTCGGCTGATTCTTGTTTATTAAGCATGGCCATCTCATCGAACACTTTGTTTTTTTCCTCTGCCGTATACTCTGAAGATGTCATTTTAGTCAATAACTGATCTTCCATTTTACTTCGCTCATTGCGAACTTCCATCCGCATTTCCTCAAAGAGCAACGCTTCAGCAAATACGGGCGTCGTTTTATCTGTACCATCAGCTTCCTCGTTCAAATTAATAGCTTTGTCCGAGTCCTTAAAAATGGTGATCCCGTCGAACGGCATCGGCGCTTTTTCTTTGATGTAATAGATCGAGATGACTGCAACCAGGCTTAGCAATGTCAAAAACCATACTGTTCTTTTATTCGTTTTCATTAGTGTTCCCCCTTTTCTCCATTTCAACGATGACGATTCGGTATTCGGGTAGCTGAAGTACAGTAGACAAGATCTTGGATAGTTCGTTTTTCATCTTGAAATCTTCCGCGCCTTCTGCAACGACTAGAATGCCTTGCAACTGATTTCCTTTTGTAGTCGATGCTTTGGATATTGAAAAGTAATCGGATAGCGGATTTGCAGATTCTCCACCTTCATAATGGGGGTAGAGTAAAACTTCCCCTATTCCCTCAGTTCTCATAAGCGCCTCTTCTAATGCAGCATATTCCCGGCTCTCCTCCTTTTTTTCCTTCCCCCCCCCGATGACATCAAGACTGGAATTGATGAAAATGATGACCAGGAGAACAATCGTCCCGAGGAGGACAGTATGGATTTTCCTTTTTGGTTTTTGCATATCATCACCATTTCCGTTCATTGAGCCGGTTGTACGACCTGTCATCAATGATTCATTTTATGCAGTTTCACGAGAGGCTATGACCAATTATTGTGAAGATTGATTGAATCATCCAGATACCAATTGCAAGTTTAATAATGGGTATGAATTTCTCTTCTGTTTCGTTTGAAAATAATAACAAGATTGTTGCAGATAATAGTGTGATCAGCAGAATTCCAGTTAAAAAGACTCCATTTCCAGCCTCATTTCATCGTAGTAATCAACTTTACAAGGATAATTGAAAATAGTGCCGTGTAGATAAATGCAAAAGCAATAAGAAAAGAGATTGCACATAACACGAATAACGTCCGCCCGATATCATCCAAAATACCCGTGATATCTTCATTTGCAAATGGTTCAATGAGAGCCGCAGTCCATCTATAAAAGAATGCGGTGATTAATGTTTTGAATGACGGAATAAGCGCCACTGTCCAAATTGCAGATATTAGCCATCCTCCTGCAAAAACACTTGCTCCCGATGAATAGCGGCCGATTGTCCCCATACTATCAGTCATGAAAGAGCCGATAAGTGGAACGTTTTGACGAATGAGTTCTTTAATAGGCTCACTCGTCAAACCCGTAAGCGCCCAAGACATCGTGCCTCCCACCGTGATAAAAATTGAATAAGCTGCTACTACTGCCGATACCGCTCCTAGAAGGCTCGTCCGAATTAAATCCGCCATTTTTGTAAAAGGAACGGGTGGAAGTATTCTGGAAACTAAATCTAATATCAATGCTGCAGTCAAAAGAGGAATCAGAACACGTTCTGTCAAAACGATTGCACCATTTGCAAACAGTAGCATTGCCGGTTGGAAATTTAGCATGCTGAATGCTCCGCCTGTAGCGATCATACTGGCTGTCAAAATCGGATAAATGGAAATGAACATCATTGATATGGAATGCGCAATATCCCGAATTAGATTTAAATGTTCAAATGCTGGCTGCAAAGCTACCGTTATTACAATGAATATGAGAATCATCCTCGTCCATTTCGTAAACGTAGGGAATAGGAAATCTACTAGCAAAGCCATAAATGCAGAGATGATGACGATGACAAAGCTTGATAATACGGTTCCGAGTAGCGTTTCTATAAAAGAGATCATGGATGGCCCCGTCCGTTCATTTTGTGATGAGTTTTAATAGTAAATCTATTAGTTTGGATGTCTGTTCCATCCAAAGAGTAAGTATTGCAATCTTTACGGCGAAATGAGCGATTGCCGCTAATGAACCGTAACCTGCTTCAGCGATATGTTTTGCAATGAGCTCAGATAATAAAAAGAGAATGGCGCTGCCAATCAGTAACTTTGCAAATGGTTCCGGTAACGGTTCAAAAAGAGTTAAAAAGTAGATGACGAATGGGAAAACAATGGTGAGAAATATATGAAATAAAAAATAGAGAAAAATAGATGTATACAACAACGGCTGTAATTTGGGTACAGTAAATGAAATGAGGAGGAGAATTAGGAAGACGACAATGGTCTGAACTAAAGTCAGCATCAGACCGACATGGACAACCACTGGAAAAACTCCGTAATTTCCGAGAAGAAAATCCTTAGGAAGCGGAGCATTTCAGCAGTGATGTAAATATAAGCGATGAAAAACAAGAAGAAAGAAAATTCCTTTCTGCCAGTCTGCTCGAAAAAAATATGCAGAAAACCGATGACTAATCCGATACCGGCAACTCGTAGCAAATCATTTAGTTCCATCCGGTGTTCCCCCCATTGCAACATCCTATGTGCTAGAGGTTCAATATATGTAAAAAAGTCATGCCACCCATTTGGGTAGCATGACTTTTCCGATTCTTCGATTGACTTAGTATGTTTCTTTATGCTCTAGAAACGTATTCAGATTCTACTGTGTTGATGATTAGTTTGTCGCCGGTGTTGACGAAGAATGGCACTTGTACGACGACACCTGTTTCCATTTTAGCCGGCTTAGATCCACCGCTTGCTGTGTCGCCTTTAATACCTGGCTCCGTTTCAGCAACTTCTAAAACGACTGTTACCGGCAATTCAACGCCAAGTACCTCATCTTTAAAGAGAATAATATGAACTTCCATGTTCTCTTTCAAAAACTTCAATTCGTCTTCAATTTGTTTTTCAGGAAGTTCAATCTGCTCGTAAGATTCATTATCCATAAAGATATGTTCGTCTCCATTTGCGTACAAGTATTGCATACGGCGGTTATCGATTTGTGCTCTAGCAACTTTTTCTCCGGCACGGAATGTTTTTTCATTGACGTTACCTGAACGTAGGTTGCGCAGTTTTGAACGTACGAAAGCTGCACCTTTTCCTGGTTTTACGTGTTGGAAGTCCATTACACGCCAAATGTCTCCGTCAAATTCAATTGTTAATCCTGTTTTAAAATCGTTTACTGAAATCATAGTATTTCCTCCAATGGATGATAGATTATAAGATAAGTAGTTCTTTTGTTGAGTGCGTTAAACGTTCGTTGCCGTCAACGGTTATGATGATGTCATCTTCAATACGTACGCCGCCGATTCCAGGTAAATATATCCCAGGCTCTACAGTTACAGTCATATTGGGTTCCAGAATCAATTCAGATCGATAAGATAGTCCGGGTCCTTCATGAACTTCCAGACCTATACCATGTCCTGTAGAATGTCCAAATGCTTCGCCATAGCCCATAGACTTAATATAATCGCGAGCAATCGCATCCGCTTCTATTCCTGTCATACCCGGTTTAATCTCTTTTAAAGCAAGTTCTTGGGCATCTAAAGTCACTTCATAGATTTCTTTTAGTTTTGCTGAAGGCTCACCTACAGCAACAGTACGTGTAATGTCTGAAATATAACCTTCATACAAAGCACCGAAGTCTAACGTGACAAAGTCACCCGAATTGATTACTTTATTTGTTGCTACACCATGGGGCAATGCTCCGCGCAAACCGGAAGCAACAATAATAGAGAATGATGATGACGTAGCTCCTTGACTTCGCATGGAAAACTCCAGCTCATTCGATACTTCCAACTCTGTGAGACCCGGTTTGATAAAACCGCAAATATGTGTGAATGCGTTATCTGCAATCTTAGCCGCTTTTTTCAAAATGATAAGCTCATCTTCCGTTTTCACCATACGTAGTTTTTCAACAAGACCCGAGACTGGTTTCAGCTCCGCATCAACTTTTTCATTGTAAAGCTCATAAAGACCGAATGATACATTATCTTTTTCGAAACCGATAGTACGAAGTTTCATTTTTTTCGCCTGGATTGCTACTTCTTCTATGATTGTTGCCGTATGCTGGACGATACGGAAACCTTGAATCTCTTTTTCCGCCTGTTCCGTATAACGAAAATCTGTGATGAATACTGCATCATCAGCCGAGATTAGCGCAAGCCCAGCGGTACCTGTGAATCCTGTCATATAACGACGGTTGAATTCGTTTGTGATTAGCAGTGCATCAATGCCATGTTCGATTAACAGTTCCCGTATTTTTGTCAATTTCACAGTTTCATACCCCTTTTCTCCGGAGAAGAAATGCTTGAAAGGCCAGTTGATATCCGTCAGTGCCAAATCCAGTTAACTGACCGATACAGACCGGTGCAATGACAGACTTCTCTCTAAACGGCTCTCGGCTATGTATGTTTGATATATGGATCTCAATGACAGGCACATCGACAGATGCGATTGCATCACGTAGAGCAATGCTATAGTGTGTAAACGCTCCAGGATTAAAAATAATGCCATCAAGACTGGTGTCACCAGCTTCGTGGATCTTATCGACTAGTGCACCCTCCCAGTTCGATTGGAAGAATGATAGTTCAACATCATGGAGCGACGCAGCCTTGTCTAGTTTACTTTCAACATCTGCTAATGTTTCAGCACCATAAATACCTGGCTCCCTACTACCAAGCCTGTTTAGATTGGGTCCGTTTAGAATAAGTAACTTCACTGCCACACCATTCCCTTCACCGTTATCTTTCCCATTTTAGCATATCGTTCTTTTGTAGCAACTCATTTCACACTTTCATCCGAAAATTTCTTCATAAATACAGCCGTTCCTGTGATAAATCTGAACACAATGGCCATTAACGCTAGGTAAGGTATAGATATCGATTTTATTGCAGCTACAGGACTTTGCGGTGAACCAATTGTCCATTCAACCGCAAAAACAACAATAAACCCTAGAATTAACGCGGTTATAGACGGGGGAATTGATGTAGTGAATGACACGACGAAATACAGAATGGCAAATAACAATGTAAGAGCCATGAAAAGCAAAATCCATTTTATTGAATAATGAGCTGATACGAATATCTGCCATTTTTTTGCCCAGCCGATAGGTGACCAATTAATGAAATTGAATAATTGCAGGAACTTTAGAGCTATCGTTGTGATTAAGGCCCCGATTAGTGCAGTCCATAACAAAGTAATATTCATCATAGATATCCCTCCTATACAAAGTGTCGGGAGGTTTAGAACTTTTTAAACATCATTATGGAGTGTAACTTTATTTTTTAGTATAATGAGTTAATAGTATTTGTTGAATTAAAAGAAAGTGGGGCTAAATATATGAAAAAAGAACAACAGCCTCCTACTTACGGGGGTCAAGCACTAGTTGAAGGTGTTATGTTTGCCGGAAAAAATCATACCATCTCGGCAATTAGGCGAAAGGACGATACAATTGATTATTTCCACCTTCCAAAGGAAAAGAGTAATACTCTGATAAAAATGAAGAAAATCCCATTTATTCGTGGATTTGTTGCATTAATTGAATCTGCTGGAATCGGGTCACGGCATTTAACATTTTCCAGTGACCGCTATGATATTATGCCCGGCGAAGAAATTCTTCCGCCAAAAGAAGAAACCTCCAAATTGGCAATGGTTCTTGGTGTCGCAGCTGTCGGAGTCTTATCTTTACTATTTGGGAAGTTCCTCTTTACACTGATCCCCGTCTTTCTAGCACAAGCACTACAATTTGTTGCACCAGGAAAAACAGCACAAATTTTGCTTGAAAGTCTATTTAAGCTCATTTTGCTATTGACCTATATTTCACTTATTTCTATGACACCGCTCATTAAGAGGGTATTCCAGTACCATGGTGCGGAGCATAAAGTTATCAACACATATGAAAATAATTTGCCCATGACAGTTGAAAATGTTCAGTCACAATCTAGACTCCATTTTCGTTGCGGTAGCAGTTTTATGCTGTTTACGGTAATTGTTGGTATGTTTGTTTATTTCCTTGTACCGGCCGATCCATTTTGGTTTCGCATTGTAAATAGGATTCTACTCATTCCAGTCGTTCTCTGCATTTCTTTTGAAGTCCTGCAAATAACAAATTCGCTTCGCAATGTTCCTATCTTGAAGTATTTAGGCTATCCCGGTTTGTGGCTTCAACTATTGACAACGAAAGACCCTGATGACAAGCAAGTGGAAATTGCAATTGCATCGTTTGAGAAATTATTGCAACTAGAAGAGCATGGTGTTGATGCAATGGGACTTGAAGCAGGGACTGTTCCTGTAATTATTTAAAAGCGGAAGCTGCCGATTATGGCCGCTTCCGCTTTTATATTGCTTTATAACCCGCATTTTAATTGGGCATTACAGTTCGTACATGTATTACAGCCGCCCATTTCTTCGACTGTACCTGTTCTACATACAGGACAAGTATCACCGACTTCAGATCCGATTGTAACGTTTGTCGAACGTAGATCTTGTATTGTATTGACAAGAACAACTTTACGCTGTGCAACTACTTCTTCAACATAGTCGGAATCCATTTCATTCTCTTCAGCTTTTAAGGTCAGGACTTGCGCATCTCGGCTACCATCCACATAGACAGTCCCGCCTTTCGCTCCGCCCTTATAGAGACGCTCATAAACACTTTCAACTTGTTTAACAGTATACCCCCGTGGCGCATTGACCGTTTTAGAAATTGAACTGTCAATCCAACGTTGGATGATGCACTGTACATCTGCATGCGCTTCAGGCGCAAGAGCCATCGAAGAGATAAACCATTCCGGTAAGTTTTCCGGATCTGCAGCTGGATTATTCTTCAAATACTCTTCTACTATTTCAGCTTTCACCTCGATGAATTTACCAAGACGCCCGCTGCGGTAATAAGAAAAGGAGAAATATGGTTCCAATCCAGTACTAACGCCAACCATGGTTCCAGTAGATCCAGTTGGTGCAACAGTTAATAAATGGGAGTTTCTAATACCGTGTTCCAAAATGGACACGCGAATATCTTCCGGCATTTTTTTCATGAAGCCTGTATTGATGAACGCATTGCGCAGGGCTAACGTTTCCTCATCTGTCTTACCGATAAGGAATGGGAAACTTCCCTTCTCCTTTGCAAGTTCGATTGATTCACGATAAGCAGATGTTGCGATCGTTTCAAATACGTTGTCGACAAGGTCGTTGCCTTCAAGAGAACCGTATTCTTTTTCGCAATAGATCAACAGGTCAGCAAGTCCCATTACGCCGAGTCCAACACGACGTTCGCCGAGTGCTTGTACTTTGTTTTCTGCTAGGAAATATGGCGTTGCATCGATAACATTATCCTGCATTCGAACACCAATACGAACTATTTCTTTTAATTTTTCGAAGTTTACTGTTTTTGTCTCTTTATTTGCGACTTCCGCAAGGTTTACAGCAGCTAAATTGCAAACGCTGTAAGGTGCAAGTGGTTGTTCACCACATGGGTTCGTTGCTACAACTTGCTGGCCGTAAGCTTTGGCATTCGTTTCATTGTTGGCATTGTCGATGAAGAAAATGCCGGGTTCAGCGGCGTACGTTGCACAGATGTTAATAAGATCCCAAAGTGCACGTGCTTTGATTGTTCGGTATACACGAACTGCAAACCCTTGACGCTCCCATTCACGGACATCGCCGACTTTATGCCATTCTTCGTTGTATGTAGCCATTTCTTCCGGCGAGTACTTTTCAACAGCTGGGAAGCGCAGGTCATAATCTGCGTTCTGTTCAACTGCTTTCATGAAATCGTCTGTCAATGTGACGGAAATATTTGCACCTGTGAGGAATTCCGCATTTTGTACGGAATAGGTTCCCCCATCACGCAATTTCGTTTCAGCATCTTTCAAGATTGCATCATTGAATCCACCCATACCAGGAATCGTCCGATAGTTCATTATCCCTTGGTACATCGCTTCTTCTTGAGCTGTAAGCGGTTTGAATTTCAGTTTTTCATTTGCTAACTTTTTTATCAATTCATCTTCGGTAGTTTCCACAAGGTAACGGAGGATTCTAGGATTCTGCATTTTTGAGATGATAAATTCGTAAATATCCGGATGCCAATCTGCTAACATGATCATCTGTGCACCACGTCTAGATCCACCTTGTTCGACAAGATGTGTCAATTTAGCTATATCATCGAGCCAAGAAACCGACCCGGATGATTTACCGTTGACGCCGCGTGCAAGTGTGTTACGTGGTCGTAGTGTGGATCCATTTGTCCCAACACCACCACCGCGACTCATGATCTCCATCACTTGTTTGCGGTGATCAGAAATACCTTCACGAGAGTCAGCCACGAAAGGCATAACATAACAGTTGAAGAAAGTCACTTCAGTATCTGAACCAGCTCCGTATAGAACACGTCCAGCAGGAATGAAATTCAATTTCGACAATTGATTGTAGAACTGATCGAACGATTCTTTTCGTCTTGCTTCTGTCGTTTCAACCGAGGCAAGTCCTGTCGCATTACGTTTGGCAATTTGCTCATAAAAAACTTCAAGTGGCTTTTCTAGAACTTCTATCGGTCTTGTAATGATACCTTTTTCCTGCTCAACTGGATTGTCGATCGCTGAACGAAAATCTTTTTCAATCCATATATCTGCTTTTCCACTTTTTTTATCAATTGCAGTGATAAAGCCAAGTCCACGTGCCGGGAATTTCGGATCTTCCTTAACCGTTAGGACGACGAAATCACCAACTTTGAGTGTTTCCTTTTCCGTATCCTTAAACGAATATCTGTCAATCATGACAAGCCGGGATACCCCTTTATGTTCAATATGCATATCATCTGTAATTGGATGCACTTGCGGGAATTTAGAGATATCCGCATTCAGCTGTGCCTTGTCCAAGATAGGTTCCTGGTGTTTTGAAACAATGACCATTAACGCATCCCTCCTTATGGGATATATTCATAAAACAAAACATGTATTTTCACGTAGAACACTACATGTTGTGTTAATTATAATACCTAATATACTACATATTGAAACCTGCTTCAATAAAATAGTTTTTACATTAAACTCCAAATGCTTAATTTACGCATTTCGGAACGCTTAATTCTCGATAAATAGCACCAAAGTTACAGATGTTATTTTCTATATGTCCAGTCATCATTCGCATATTTTTCCCGCTCAATTTCCATTACGAATTCGATTTGCTGTTCTGTTAATTCTAATGGTACAAGTTCCATATCAAGCGCTGATTCGAAACCTCTTGAAAATGCATCTGTACATTCCTCAATTGAAACAGAGCGGTTTATCAGTTTATCTATTGCTACCGCTTTTTCTGGCAAACTCATACGCATTTGTTCGCGGTGTTCTTCCGTTTTAAAGTTAAAGAGAGAAACCAGTTTGTCCACATCAAGACTTAAAAGTATCGCACCGTGCTGTAAAATGACACCTTTCTGTCTTGTCTGCGCGCTTCCAGCAACTTTCTTCCCCTCAACAACAAGTTCATACCAACTTGGTGTGTCAAAGCAGACTGCACTTCTCGGTTTCTTTAAATCATTGTTCTGTTGTTCAGTTTTAGGAACTGAAAATGACGCATCTAAGCCTAAGTTACGGAACCCTTCAAGCAAACCGCCCGAGATAACACGATACGCTTCTGTTACCGTTTCAGGCATTTCGGGATAACTTTCACTAACAATAACGCTGTATGTAAGTTCGTGCTCATGAAGGACACCTCTGCCCCCCGTTGGACGTCGAACGAATCCAAGTCCATTTTTTTTCACTTCACCCATATCTATTTCTCTTTCGACATTTTGAAAGTAACCAATTGATAACGTAGCGGGTTCCCATTCATAAAATCGAAGTACTGGGCCGATTTCCCCTTTGCTATGCCATTCTAGCAGTGCCTCATCCAAAGCCATATTGAACGAAGCACGACATTTTCCTGAATTAATGAAGTGCCAAACCTTTTTTTTCATTCGAATTCTCCCTCCACAACGAATTTCATTTTATCATTCCCATTGAACAAGTGCCACTCAATCTTTATAATGATAAGGTAGAGAGAAAGGGGAAATTTGTTTTGAACTATTATATCCTAGGGGCCGTTGCTCTTATCGTAATCATTTATTTTGTTGTGACGATGCAACGTCTTAAGAAAGCTGTTACAAACTTGACGCAAGAGCAATTTATCGAAGGTTATCGGAAAGCACAACTAATCGATGTGCGTGAGCCCAAGGATTATGATGCTGGTCATATTCTGGGAGCGCGTAATATTCCGTACTCTCAGTTCCGTCAGCGACATAAAGAAATCCGGTCGGACAAGCCCGTTTACTTATACGATCAAAACGGTGGAAAAAGCGCACGTGGAGCCTTACTTCTAAGGAAAAAAGGATATGATCAACTCTTCCACCTGCAAGGCGGCTTCCGTCAATGGACAGGTAAAGTGAAAAGTAAGTAAAATATAAAGTTCTTCCCCTTGGGAGGAGCTTTTTTCAATACTAGAGTATGGAATGAAGCAGCATATGTCATTAAAGAAAACGATTAATTGAGTTCTTTTTCCCAGTACGCTAGACGGCACTCGCATGCGTGTGGGGTCGTTCATTGCAAATAACACCCCACAATTAACCCAAGCGAGTAATCCTCCACTCAGCAATGCTACAGGCCGTTTCAACCGCGCTAATGAAGACCAATTGGACGAAACAATAATCCTTACGAATCAGGGACTTACAGAAACAGCGCAAGCTCTTTACAACAGTTATGCAGACGTTGAATGGGAGAAGTGCTAAACCTCGATTTACTCAAGTTATTCCACCACTGACAATGACAATTCTTCTGGCTAGATTTCCCTTTTATAAACCTCCACTTGCTCTAAATACGCCCACGACAAAAAGGCACAACAGGATTTGCTGTGCCTTTTGTCGATTACTTATTGTTTTATATAGCGCAAAACAGGATTACGTGCCGCCTTCGTTTCATCAAGACGATTGATAACTGTTGTATGCGGAGCATTTTGTACGATTTCTGGATTTTCTTCGACTTCTTTTGCAATTTGGATAAGAGCGTCACAGAAAGCGTCAAGTGTTTCTTTTGACTCTGTTTCTGTAGGCTCAATCATCATGCCTTCCTCAACGTTAAGCGGGAAGTAAATTGTTGGCGGGTGATAGCCAAAGTCAAGCAAACGTTTTGCCATATCAAGCGTGCGCACGCCAAGTTTCTTTTGACGGCGACCCGACAGTACGAATTCGTGTTTACAATGTCGGTTATATGGAAGGTCGAAATAAGGCTCCAATAAGCGCATCATATAGTTTGCATTCAATACAGCATTTTCCGTAACTGCTTTCAAGCCGTCCGGGCCCATTGAACGAATATACGTGTATGCACGTAAATAGATTCCGAAGTTACCATAGAACGGTTTAACACGACCGATTGATTGCGGTAAATTGTATTCAAACGTATAAACCTCATCTTTTTTCACAAGAACTGGTTTCGGCAGGTAAGGAATAAGATCCTTCTTCACACCCACTGGACCTGAACCTGGTCCACCACCACCATGAGGACCTGTGAATGTTTTGTGCAAGTTCAAGTGAACTGCATCAAAGCCCATGTCGCCAGGGCGTGCTTTAGACATAACTGCATTCAGGTTTGCACCGTCATAATAGAGTTTTCCTCCAGCAGCGTGAACAATCTCAGCCATTTCAAGAATTTCTTCTTCAAATAGACCTAGTGTATTCGGGTTCGTCAGCATAAGTGCTGCCGTGTCATCTCCTACATGTCGTTTCAGGTCCTCAAGATCAACAAGTCCGTCTTCACCCGATTTTACTGTAACCGTATCGAAACCGGCAACTGTAGCTGAAGCTGGATTAGTACCGTGTGCCGAATCCGGAACAAGTACTTTCGTACGTTTGAAGTCACCGTTTGCTTCATGGTAAGCACGGATCATCATAAGAGCCGTCCATTCACCGTGCGCTCCCGCTGCTGGCTGAAGAGTCACTTCGTCCATACCCGTAATTTCTACAAGATGCTCTTGCAGGTCATACATTACTTCCAGTGCACCTTGAACAGTCGACTCATCTTGCAGTGGGTGAATATTTGCGAATCCAGGATAACGAGCAACGGATTCGTTGATTTTCGGATTATATTTCATTGTACATGATCCAAGTGGATAGAATCCGGAATCAATCCCGTGGTTACGATTCGAAAGTGCTGTGTAATGACGCATAATATCAAGTTCGGAAACTTCCGGAAGTTCTGCAACTTCCTCGCGAACAAATCCTTTTGGCAATAAGCCGGAAAGGTCAAGTTCAGGCACATCCAGTTCAGGAAGACTATAGCCTATCCGTCCTTCTCTAGTAAGTTCAAATATTAATGCCTGGTTATCTTTATGCATGAAGGGCCTCCATTTCCTGCACAAGTGCATCGATTTCTTCTTTCGTACGCTGTTCAGTCACAGCGATTAGAGCATGGTTTGCAAATTCAGGATACGTCAAACCTAAGTCATAGCCGCCGATTATCCCTTTTGTAAATAATGTTGTATTCACTTCTTTAACAGACTGTTTGCAATCAACGACAATTTCGTTAAAATGCGATCCACTAAATTTAACTTCAAACCCGGCTTTTTCAAATGCTTCCTTCGCATAACGTGTTTTCACAATGTTCTGATATGCAATTTCTTGCGCGCCTATTTTCCCAAGTGCAGTCATCGCAACAGAAGCTGCAAGTGCATTCAGGGCTTGGTTCGAACAGATGTTAGACGTCGCTTTATCACGACGGATATGCTGCTCTCGTGCTTGAAGTGTCAAAACGTAACCTCTGCGGCCCTCATCATCCGTCGTTTCTCCAACAAGACGCCCAGGTACTTTTCGCATCAACTTTTTCGTCACTGCGAAATAGCCACAATGTGGTCCGCCGAAAGATTCTGGAATGCCGAACGGCTGTGCATCTCCTACCGTGATGTCAGCGCCTAGCTTGCCAGGTGGCGTCAGTATTCCAAGTGCAAGTGGATTTGATGATACAACGTACAATCCGCCTTTAGCGTGTGTAATTTCCCCGATTTTTTGAATGTCTTCGATTTGACCGAAGAAGTTCGGGTATTGAACTAAAACAGCGGCTGTATTCTCGTCTATCAATTCTTCCAGCATCGCCATATCTGTTACGCCATCTTTTTGTGGAATCATGACCACTTCGATATTTTGACCTGATGCATAGGAAAGCACTACATCACGAGATTCCGGATTAACCGTCTCGGAAACAAGAAGTTTCTTCCGACGCGTATGTCCAGATGCAAGCGTTCCCGCTTCTGCAAGAGCCGTTCCGCCATCGTACATAGATGAGTTTGCAAGATCCATACCAGTCAGCTCACAAATCATTGTTTGGAACTCAAAAATCGCTTGCAACTCACCTTGCGAAATTTCCGGTTGGTAAGGCGTATAAGCCGTATAGAACTCAGAACGCGAAATAACATGGTCAACAATGATTGGTTTGTAATGATCATAAACCCCTGCACCTAAGAATGATGCATATGTGCGCGCATCCGCATTTTTCGACGCAAGTTTTGACAGTTCTTTTGTTAATGAAGTTTCAGATTTCGCTTTTTTAATATTGTATTCGCCTTTAAATCGGACCTTTTCAGGAATGTCCGCAAAAAGTTCATCTATGGATGAAATACCAATTGTTTTCATCATTTCAGCGCGATCAGTTTCAGTCATAGGAATATAACGATGCTGCATGTCCTCTTAACCCCTTTTCATAATGTTAGTATGATTAGCGTTTATAAAATGGTGTAGCAATAATTACAGCTTTCAAACGTTTATTTCGAATTTCTATTTCAACTTCAGTTCCTTCAGCAGTATGCTCACGATTCAAAAGCGCAAAACCTATATTCTTTTTAAGTGTTGGTGATTGTGTACCCGTCGTGACTTCACCGATTTGTTCTTCACCGAGGAATACTTTGTAACCAGTACGTGGAATCCCTTTATCAATCATTTCCAAACCGATAAGTTTACGCGGTACACCATTCTCTTTTTGTGCAGATAAAGCTTCTTTCCCATGGAAATCTGCTTCTTTATTTACTTTGACTACAAAACCTACACCCGCTTCAAGTGGTGAGATCTCTTTTGACAATTCTTGTCCATATAACGGTAAACCCGCTTCGAAACGAAGTGTATCACGTGCTCCAAGACCCGCTGGTACGACGCCTTCACTTTCGCCTGCTTTCAGGATAGCAGACCATAGTTCAACAATCGCTTCCGGTGATCCATAAATTTCAAAACCATCTTCTCCTGTGTATCCTGTACGGGATACAAGCACTTTCTGACCTGAAATCTCGACATTTTCCTTGAAACGGAAAAACTTAATGTCTTCAAGCGGCTCGTTTGTCAACTTCTGAAGGACTTCCTGCGCTATTGGTCCTTGCAAAGCTAGAAGTGCATAGGAAGATGATACATTTTCAATTTTAACATCATCAGTCACGTAACTGTTCATCCACTCGAGATCTTTGTCGATATTTGACGCGTTGACAACAAGCAGATAGTCGTTTTCACCACGTTTGTAAATTAGAAGGTCGTCTACAGTTCCGCCATCTTCATAACACATAGCGGTATATTGCGCTTGTCCATCTTTAAGTTTCGAAACATCGTTCGTAACCATTTTTTGCAAATAAGGAAGAGAACCTTCCCCACTTACAAGCACTTCACCCATATGGGATACATCAAATAATCCTGCTTTCGTACGTACAGCTTCGTGTTCCGCTTTTATACTCGAGAATTGAACAGGCAATTCCCAACCACCAAAATCGATTGTTTTCCCGCCATACTCAGCATAGCTATCAAAAAGGACGGTACGTTGTAAAGTTTCTGACATAATTCATTCCCCCTTGGAAAATTGATAAAAAAGGACAGAGGTCCCCTAAGAAGAGAACCTCTGTCCTTGTACCTGAAAGTTTGACCTTACGGCTTTCCTCGTTGGTGGCCGATTATCCGGCACTCTCCAGAGATGCGTCCTGTATGAGTCTTGTTACCTGAGAGATTCATAACATAAGTTACTTGCTCCTTCGGCGACGCCTTTGCGTGCTCTCCTCATACAATCATTCGCGCTATTCAATTGAAATGAAAATGAATAAGATTCGGACAACTATTGCCCTTTCGCCTTATATCTTAACATTTCATCCATGTAAGTGCAATGCTTTTTAATTGACTGTCGTTTTAACGAACATTTATGCCTTTATAACCAAAAACGTTCGTGTATATCTTTGAAAATTAAACTTTCTGCTAACTATAGTTTTAAAAATCTAATCAACAGCTGATTTCCACTTATTACTTTTCCCCTTTAAGACGGCCAATTTGAAA
This sequence comes from Sporosarcina sp. Y1004, assembly GCF_057669665.1. NCBI lineage: Bacteria > Bacillati > Bacillota > Bacilli > Caryophanales > Caryophanaceae > Sporosarcina > Sporosarcina sp. Y1004. The sequence continues at coordinate 75,938 of NZ_JBYHFQ010000002.1, forward strand.
AGCAATATAATCTACAATATCTCTTAACGAACGCTTTTCAGTTTCCACTTTAAAATGGGCACTTTGTAAGTAAAAAGGTTTTCGCGCATTAAATAAACCTTCAAGGTCGCTTCGGCTAGACCTTTGCACAATTGGACGATTCCGGTCGGTTGATATTCGCCTCCATATGTCACGAAATGGAGCATTAAGGAAAAAGACAAGTCCCGTCTCACGCATGACTTCCCTATTTTCCTTTCTCATCGCCACACCTCCGCCCGTTGCAATGATACAATATTCATCACGAAATGAGCGGAGAAAATCCGTTTCCAAATTACGGAAATACTCCTCGCCGTGCAGTTCAAATATTTGTGGAATCGACAAACCTGTCATCTTTACGATTTCATTATCCATATCGTAAAAGGGCATTCTTGTTGCATAACTAAGTCGTTTGCCGATTGCACTTTTTCCACATCCCATAAAACCAACTAAATATACTTTCTTCATCTCATCACCCATTTGGCAGAACGAATATGCTTATCCGCTCCGTTTCATTGTCCTCACCGTTTCGTTCTCATAATACGTCTCAAGCGAATCGTAATTCCTTTGTAGACTATCATGCCATGAAACGAGGGAGAAAAGAAAGAGACTAACGAAAAATAATAAAATAATTGTTGCTGCAAGCATGGCTCCATTTTCATTCCGGATACAATCCAACCGCAAACCCCCTTACTTTTACTGAACCATTAAGCAGCAATACATGAGCAGTTAAAGTCATACCGTCATAAGTGAATCTCACTGACTGAACTCCCGTAATCAATGGGACATGTCCCTCTCCGTTAACTAGTTTTCTAATGACAGTCCCACTTTGTCCTATGTTTATCCTCCCACGGCTTGTGACAAGACGAAAAGTAGTTCCTTCATAAAGCAATTGAATTTCACTAACATCTGAAAGCAGTTTTTGCATATCCAGTGAAAACAGTTCCCACTCTGTGGAGGAGGTGTCAAAGAACTTTTCCTCTATTGGCTCTTTCCAAAAAAAGAACAAAATAAATAAATGAAGAAAAATAGACAATACAGTTAGTTGGAAAATGCTTTCTAGGAACGTATAGCCCTTTTCGTCACGTACCTTTAGGTATTTACGCATTTATCGTACACCTTATCAATAATTTCATATGACACACAGACAGCTTGTCCATGAATGGACCACTTATAATCGATTTCTTCAATCTTCCGGACACCTTCCGATAATCCATATGCTTTAAAATAGATAGCGCCTTGTAATGCGGTTTCCGAAGCATACATTGCCGCCTTTTTTAACTGTAGTTTGGAAGTCGCGAAAGTGGAGAAAGGAAGTAGTGTGCCAAATATCACAATTACTATAGTCAATGTCAGTATCGTTTCCGGCCACGAATAGCCCCCTTCATTCATAAATAATCATCCTTCCACGCTGAAATTGTAACCGTATTTCAATCACACCTGAACTTGTCGAGAATGCAAGTGTGCCAGCTTTAATAATATCTCCGTTTGCATGAAACCCCACTTTCGATGATGTACTACTGCTTAGATAATGCATGCCTTCAGGAAATACATTCCTTGCAATTACTTTTCCACTTAGTTCAGAAGTAGTAAATTCAGATCCGGAATGTTTGAACTCCAATTGGGTTATTACAGAATTCGCCATGGAATAGGCTTGCATGTCTTGCACGGACGCAATAAATACTTGAAGGGCATCATCTTCTGATTTCACTCGAATCCATTGATCCCCGATAGGTAAAATGATTGCTGTCATAATTGACAGGACAGCTAATACAAGAATCATTTCAAGGAACGTGAATCCACTTTCCCTAGTTTCCTCCACCGTCTGCTCCTGAACCTGCCGTCCCACCCACTTTATCCACTTTGCCGTCCACTATTACTAAAAGGGTTCCGTCTGGACACTGCGCAGTTCCCGGTAAATATTGTTCATCTTCTAAATTACTCATAGTTGGCACGTGTTTTTTGTCCATTTTATAAGCCTCAACCTGGCCTTGTACCATTTTGATGTAAGCTGCGCAGCCTTTTTCATCAATTGACTTAGAATGTTTTGTGACATTTGGAATGGCAATGAGAATGAGAACCGAGATGATTAATAATACGATCATCATTTCGATTAATGTGAACCCTTTTTCATTACGAATTAATTTCATATAACCCCTCCTATAATTTATCCATCATTCCGTAAACGGGTAATAATAATGCGAGATACGCTGCTAAAATACAAATTGCGATGATACTGAATAAAGCTGGTTGAAGAACCGCTAAAGCCTTTGTCAGATTTTCGTCGATTGTTTCACTGAGTTGCTCGCTGTACAGTTGCAACTCTTTCGGTAGAAAACCGCTATCCGCACCATGTTTGGCAAATGCAGATAACTGCTCCTTTAATCCCTTTGTTCTGCTGACAGCAGTATGAAATGATTCTCCGAAAATGACTTGTTCTTTTACATTTCCAGCAATTTCACTTAAAACTGAATCCACTTTTTGATGAATTAATATATCTAGCGCGTCTTGCATAGATAATCCCGATTGAAGTAAGCTTCCAACTTCACTTGAAAAGTCTCGGGTCTTTACTGTTGAAAAAAAACTTCCTGCGATAGGAATAGTCATCATTACTTGTATTTTAGTTTCGGGTAGCAGTTTGCTATAAACAAAGATGCCAATAACCGTGAGCAGTGCCGTTATTAACGCAATACTTATAATGACATCAGGAATTTTCGTAACAAGTGAGGGCAACATTGAAACGAACCCATCCCCTTCATTTCCCCTTGAAATTGCAAGGTTTTCCATATTGGGCAGAAAAAACTTACGAAACGCTATTAGCAGTGCTGAAATAATAAGAAAAAGGAAAACTGGATAAATTAAAAGGTTTTTTAATTTTTTCTTTTTTTCTTCAGCTCTTTCGAGACGTACAGACACCCCCTCCAAAGCTTGTGCAACGCGCCCATCTATTTCCGCAATCGCAACAGGAAGAAGTACCCCCGATGAAAATCCTAACCGCGCCAACACGTGGGTCACCCCAAAACCTTCTTTAAAATCGGCATCCATCATTTCCAACATCGGATTATAAACTTTCATATGGTGTGGCAATAGTAAAGTAACGCCATCATAGAAGGTATAGCCTTCTGTTAGTAAAACAGCTAGTCTTTTCAGAAATACCGGTCGATTTTGAAGAGTTCTCTTTTTACGCAACATTGATTTACTTAAACGTCTATCCATCCCGTATCACACTTGAGCGGCTATATTTCCGGATGAGCGACTCCACTTTTAAATCATCCGGTACGATTACTCTTTCCCCGCTCATAATTGAGTCAGTAATTTGGGCAAGCCTATCTCCTTGAATAATTTCAAATACAGCCCCTCTTTCACCGGAACTATTTCGAATTAGGCGTTGGGCTGAAATGCATACGATTGTTTGTCGTAATTCTTCCGCGGAAACACCAAAATCCATCATCCTATAAAAACAACCGACAGGATCCTTGGAGTGAACAGTAGTTAATACCAAATGACCGGTCAATGCTGCTTGAACTGCGATTTTAGCGGTTTCACTGTCTCGAATTTCACCTATCATGATCACATCAGGTGAATGGCGCAATATCGCTTTAAGGCCAGCGGAGTATGTCATGCCGGAACGCTCATTTACTTGAATTTGTAGAAGATGTGAATGATTATTTTCAACAGGATCTTCCAATGTAATCACATGTCGCTCAAGATTATTTACACAATGGGCCGTTAAAGAATAGATAGTAGTCGTCTTTCCACTTCCAGTCGGACCGGTCAATAGAAGCAGTCCCTGCGGCTCAGACATCGCCTGACGCAATTTATCTGCCCATTCTTTCTCCATACAGAGCTCGTCGATGGAAACAATCCGGTCATGCCTTTGCAGCCGAATGACAACACTTTCTTTCATTTGAATTGAAGGGATTGTTGATACGCGAAAAGAAAAATTCTCTCCTTGGAATTGTTTGTGAAATGAACCACTTTGGGGTTTACGTTTATCGCTGATGTCGAGTGAGGACAAAAATTTGTAAAATGAAATCATACGGCCCGCTAACTGTGGGGGAATTGTTCCAGACCGGTCCAGTTTCAAATCTTTTTTGAAGGATATATCATATCCTTCCTTCGTGGGGATAAGGTGGATATCTGAAGCTTCATATTTAATCGCTTTTTCTAAGAGTTGAAAACTTTTCTGTTCTACTACGTTGTCATTTCTAATCATTAAACACCCCTCTTTCTTTTTTAAATGTAACGGTATTTAACTGTTTAATAGGTTGAATAATCTGCATTCAACCTATGTCATATTATACGATTTTGAATTGCAGATTGGAATACTTTCCTTCAAAGTCGAATTGTGTATCGCGGAAAAGAAGGGATATTTCATATTTGGCCTTTTTTTACCTAGTAAATCTCATTTTTCATAAAAATACAGCTTATACACGTCTTTGTCACAATGAAAGAACGATTGGAGTTTACATCTGCAGTTGTTATCCTTTATAATGAATGGGAGCTTATTGTAATGTTTTATTAAGGAGGGACGCACATGGATAACATGTTTAAGTTGATGGGCTTCTGGACTGGTATTTTCGCAGTAATGTTTTATATTGGAGACATGCTGCCAGCCGCACTTCTTTTTGTTGCGAACACAGGGTTCTTCCTACTACTTGGATATTTGAACCTGACAGAGCGTATGTACATGTACCTATTCGGAGCTTATCTGATGGTGTTTATGGTTGGTTTCAGCTACTACTCAACGTTTATTCACGTACCTGGCGCTGGCCACTAATAGTACATACAAAAAAACAGCCTATTTCTGGCTGTTTTTTTGTTTTAAATGAATCATTCGCTTAAAATCCGTTCAAAAAAGGGTTTGAGTCTTTTTCATCCCCGGGATTAGTTGGAGCTCCATGTCCAGGGTAAATTACAAAATCATCATCTAAAGATAATAACTTGTCATGAATAGATGTAAGTAAAACTCCCGTATTTCCTCCAGGTAAATCCGTCCTACCAACACCTTGCTTGAATAATGTATCTCCTACAATCGCGAAGCGAGATGATGTAAAGACGTACGAAACACTTCCTGGAGAATGGCCAGGTGTATGCCTTGCCTCAAAGGTAAATGGTCCAATAGACATTATTCCTTCATTGAAAATAATTTCATCTGCTTTTTTGCAATATATATCCGGTAGTTGTGGATATTTGGCAGATCCATTCAGTTTTGGATCCAGGAGCCAATCTTGCTCCTCTTCATGAATATAGACTGGAATGTTATAGCGATCTCTAATACTCTCAACTGCTCCGATATGATCGAAGTGCCCATGAGTCAGAAGAACCGCAATCGGGGTTAGTTCCTTGCTTTTTATCTTATTAATAAGCCGTCCACTTTCTTCACCAGGATCTATGATTAGGCAATTACCCGCTTCATCACTTATGATGTAACAATTTGTCTGTATCGGTCCAAGCGAGTATGTATTGATTTTAAGCATGGCCTCCACCTCCTTCAAAACATATTACGCAAGATGAAATACAATTTCAAATAATCGTCACTTATATACCTCGACAAAAATGTTTGGAAACAGTACAATAGAAGAGGAATATCGCTAAATCGGCATTCATTTTTTATTGTTGAAAGGAGTGTCATCCCTATGAACTTATTGATGGTCATTTTTGGACTCATCGCAATCTTAGCGGTTGTTGGTACAGTCCAAGCATTCAAGCAACGAAACGCTTTAAGTATTTTATTTAATCTTGGAGCTGCAGTTATTTTCGGCGGCTTCACAATTGCTACACTTGTTTTTCAAGGGTTCCCACCTACTGCATAATTAGAACAAAAAGACTCTCCTGCGTTAATTCGCAGGAGAGTCTTTTTTTGAATAGAACTATTAACTTCTTAAAATATAGTCAATTCACAAATCCATCCGGGTCGTGCTTTAGCAGACGCCCAGTCTCAGTGTTCTATCATTCAGTAAAATTTAGCCACAAATTCTCAACCGCGGAAACTACATCAATCAAATTTTCCGAGGAATTGCCTGTTAAACATTTTTCTCCCGAAGGTGAACAACGAAGAAGGCCAGATGCGATTTCATCAGCTACAACATCTTGACGTCCTTCAGTTACTCGTATTAGTCGATAGGGTGAAAGGAGTTCATCAAGTTGCCCCCCCTCTACAGGAGAAGAAAGCAATACGGTATCCTTTGAAATCCATTCAACTTTAGGGATAACCCATTCCGAATAATTACTAATAACAGGCATCATCCATTCTGAACGAATCTTTCCGTCCTTGTCCATAATGGAGTAATGCGCATCTGTCTCCTCATTCACTGTAACAACAAGCAGTGACTCTTCATATGTATCAAAATAAACGACTTCATCCACCTCTAATTGGTCCCATTTTTCAGTGGCGGGCTCAAAAATATGTATTTCTCCTCCATCAAGTATGTGCCCCTCAATTTGACTGACTGCAACCTTGTCTTTGCCAAGCCATTTCGGAAAAGGATCTTCAATCGCTAAAAGTTCTAGAGATTTCTTTTCCCCATTATATAATAGCAAATCGAATGTCCAATCTTCATGAAAAGCTGTGAAAAGGATGAGTGATGGATCGATATCGTTCCATTCAATTTCCAGCTCTGTGGATGCAACTTTAATTTCATCATGTATCGCGCCATCCATACTGACTATCTTAATTATTGCAGACGTGGAATTATCGCTAGTATGTAGTAAAAAATAATTCTTAGAAGGGTGGATTAGAACATCAATAATTATAGAACTTTCTTCATAAACAATATCTGATTGACCTGATTCCAAATCAAATGTTTTCAATAGATAAAGCCCATTTTCCTTTTCGACATAGACAATCTTGGTCTCTGTTAACCAATCCACTACAAAATGGAACTTTGCGGAGTCAGCTGTTAATGTCTTACTAATTTCTTTTTCTTTCACTTCTTTAAACGCATTTTCTTCAAGGTCTTTTGAGTTTTCAATGATTTCATCAGTCTCTTCTGTACATCCTGTTACCAACAGGAGTGCTACACAAAAGATGAATAACCTTTTTCTCACCGCGTCTCCCCCTTTTCCGTATTTAGGTTAAAAAAAGGCTGCACGGAGAGTTCCGTGCAGATCCAATTCACTTTTATTCTTTACTATTTACTGCAGGTAAATTTGTCTGTTCATCTTTAAATCTAAGTAAGTCGCCGTTAATAATCATATCCGAATAATTAAGCTCAGTCATAGCACGTTCAATAAACGGCTCACACTCGCTTATATCAGTTTCCTCTTCGGTTTCACTATCATAACAAACCTCTTGCGTGTAGACATTTTTATCAGTTACAAAACGTCCATCACGGAAAATTGTAAATGGTTCATGACTTGGAGAGAAAATGTCAGCACCAAGTTGCATATCATCCTTGGTATCTATACCCATTAAGTGAAGAATTGTAGGTTTCAAGTCTACTTGTGATGAAACTTGGTCAACTGTTTTTCCTTTTCCATGACCCGGAATATGGATATACAGTGGAACCCTTTGCAGTTTCGCATTATCAAAAGGTGTAATCTCTTTGTCTAAGTACATTCCCATTGCCTTATTATGATTTTCGGAAATGCCGTAATGATCGCCATACATGACGATAATTGAATTATCATACAAACCGTTTGCTTTCAAGTCATCGAAGAGAACTTTGATAGCCTCATCCATATATCGCACGGCTTGGAAATATCTATTCAATGTAGCTGAATTGGATGTATACTCTGGAATAAGTTTATCTTCTTCATCCAATGTGAATGGATGGTGGTTAGTTAATGTAAGCAATCTCGAATAGAATGGCTGCGGCATATCTTTCATAATGTCCACTGACTGTTCTAAGAATGGTATGTCTTTCATACCCCAGTTGACTGCTTGCCCCTCACCCACACTGTAACTTTCTAAATCATAGAATTTATCGATTCCTAGAGAGTTATACATGATATCTCTATTCCAGAAACTCCGATTATTTGCATGCATTACATTTGTGAAGTAATCTTCTTCGCCAAGTCTTTCAGCCATTGAATTGTACGTATTTCCACTATTCGTGAAGAATACTGCGCTACCATTTCTAGGGTAAAGTGAATTTTCAAGAATGAACTCTGAATCCGACGTCTTTCCTAAACCGGTGTTATGATAAAACTCAGGAAAATAGAATGTATCAGGATCCTTCGATAATTCGTTTAAAAATGGTGTAATGACATGTCCATCCATCTCTTCATTAATGACAAACGACTGTAAGGACTCTAGAGAGATGGCAATTACATTACGACCTTCCGCAGTACCAAACATCTCTGGATCGGGAGCAGCGTAGTTCGCATTAATATAGTTACTTACTTCGACAAGTTCACTGCCATCTGCAAGCGCACGTTGAGCGTGGGTCTTGGACTGAATGAACAAATCATAAATATGGTAGTTATACGTTCCGATATTTTTCACGAGAAGTTCTCTATCAAAACTACGTGTTAATAATTGTGGTCTTTCCATTTCGGCAAGGCCCAAATTCACCATCATAATTGCAGCAGACATGACAAAGTAAAGTTTGCGTGCAATTTTACTTCGTTGTTCAACGCTATTATTTTTCGGAATAAAGCGGATTGCCAAGAAGATGATTAGCACGTCCGTGAAAAAAAATATATCCGTTGCATGAATATTGGCAGTAACCGATGATGTAAGATCACTGAAGTTACTCGTTTGAAATAGAACAGGTACAGTAATGAAGTCATTAAAGAATCTATAAAAAACTGCATTACTAAACATAATAATTGAAGTTAACATACTTACTGTAAGTAAATAGATGTTACGTCTTTTCGTACTCTTGATGAATAGCGCAATACCATATACGAATAGAAGAAAACTAAGAGGATTCAAAAACAGAATGAATTCCTGCATCATATTATCGATTTTCATATTAAAACTTGTAATATAACCGAAATATGTTGTTAACCATGTTGCGACAATTGCGACGATGAGTACGGAATGTTTAGGCCATACTATTTTTTTCATTCCTTCTCTTCCTTTCAAAAAAAATGATATAAAAACAAGTCGTTCTTAATCTTACTACATTTTAGACGTTGTAACTGAACAATAGTTTCACAATACGTTGAAAAAAGTTCATGAGAATGATATTCCCAGTCCCTATTTCATAATTTAGCTGCTTCTTGACGTAATATGAGGATAGCTTTCAAGTAGTCTTCCTTCATCAGGAGTCCACTTTCGTATAAGTCCTTTACTTCGGATTGTACAAAATCAATATCATCAATTTTATTTCCTGTATAGACATATATGCCAAATCGCTTTAGTAATTGGAGGACCCCATAAAAGTCTTTCACTCACAGTCTCCTCCATTTTGGCTGATGATAACCTTTTCTTCGGTAAAAATTTTATTGACAGGAACATCGTGGGATTCAATAGCGACCTCTTGACCTGTCTGGCATAAAAATGCCAATGATAATGTAGCACCTTTAAAATCGCTCATGTAACGGTCATAATAACCCCCACCAAAACCAATTCTGTAACCCTCATCGGAAAAAATTACGCCGGGTACAATTTGCAAATCAATTTCATGTTTTGCAACAGGAACCGTTTCTTCGATAATTGGTTCCAAAAGATTGACATAGACTGTTTCTAAACTGTTGAACGTAGTAATAGAACGAAAATCCATTTCGCGGGTTGCATGCAAACATTTAGGTACAGCAATTCGTTTCCCAGTTTTCCAAGCCGCTTCGATAAGCGCACGTGTGTCCACTTCGGGATAACGAGAAATCGTTATCCCGATTGTGCCCGCACTTTGAAATTCATCCGATTCAAGTACTTTTTGAGTAATTTCCAACGACTTCTTTTTGTGATCTGCGTTGCTCATATTATTCAATGTAACTAGCATTTGTCTCCTCAAAAAATCTTTACTCAATTTTCTTACCCCCAGTTCTGAAATGAAAAGACCAAAACCGATGAAGGTTTTGGTCTGAGCGATTATTTCGTTTCACGATGCAAAGTTTGTTTCTTTTCACGTGAGCAGTATTTTTTCATTTCAATCCGTTCTGGATTGTTACGCTTGTTTTTCTTTGAAATATAATTGCGCTCACCGCATTCTGTGCAAGCAAGTGTAATATTTACGCGCATTGTTGGTCCCTCCCACTCATCAGGAATGTAAAATTTTATATGAGCATGATTTATACGACTAATTAAGTGTACCACATCAGAAGTATATGTCCACTAGAAAGATTGAAATTACCATAACGAAATGCATATGGTAAAATGGTAGCAAAAGAAGCAAGCAAAGGAAGTGATGAAATGGACATTCCGATAATTCTTCTTGTTATTGGACTTATAAGTATACTGGCATCATTTTTTATCGGTAATTCTGCGTCCCACTATGCGGACGAATTGGAGAAAGTTTCAATTAGTCTCCACCAAGAAACGAATAGCCTAAAAAAAAGAGTTAAAACTATCGAAGAAGAGTTAATGATTGGTGCCGGTTCTCTACCTTCAAGCAATACAGCTAAAAAGCAAACAAAGCCAGTACATGAAATCATCGTTAACCAAATCTTGTCTTTACATTCCCAAGGATATTCCGTTAATGATATTGCTAAACGCTCTTCCTTAACAAACGGAGAGGTAATCGCAGTATTGCAATCTAGAGGTGTGGTTTCATGATAAAGAATATGTTACGCATACTCGGGACCGCGTGTATTCTTGCCGGAGGGATTCTCTATTTCATCAACGAAAGCGAACGTATAACTCCTTCCAAAGCACAGCAATCGCAAAGTGAAGTCGTAGAACTTCGAGAGGAACTCGCCAAAACAAAAGAACTTTTAGCTATCGCTCAAACCATATCAACCGTTAAGGAGCCTGACCTAGCGAAGACTGAGGAGAAGGTGAATGACAAGCAAGATTTTGTAACTGAAAGTAACTCCCCAACCACAGACACTGCTACAAAGACAATTTTAATGATTGAATCGGGTTCAAATTCCACAATCGTCTCAGCTGATTTGGAAAGAATGGGCATTATAGAAGATGCATCTATATTTGATGCCTTTCTTGCTGGTAATGGGCTAACAGGTAAGATTCAAATTGGGGAACATATAGTAGATTCGTCAATGGATTTCCATGCTATTGCTAAAGTAATTACGACTGTAAAATAGAAAGTAGGGAAACCATTTTTCTGGCTTCCCTACTTTCTATTTATTTTTCAGATTCCACTTCAGGCGCCTGGATAATTGGTTGAGTTATGCTTGGCGAGACTCCTTCTGAAGCCCTTTTCGCTTTCAGCGTGAAATATTTGTCCACAGCTTGCTGAATAATTTCATTCTGTGCAGGTGGATAGCTTCTCTGATTTGTGGATATATTTGGAATAAGGACTGCATAGGCAATTTCCGGGTTTTCAAAAGGGGCAAAGCCAACATGGGATAAATTGATTGTATTTTTACCTGAACTGATTGCTTGTGCGGTTCCCGTCTTCCCACCGGCATCATAATCTTTTCCAGCAAAGAGATTCCTGGCTGTCCCGTTTTGCCCATAATAGACATAGTGCATTCCACGCTTCACTTGGTTGATCTCCGCTTCGGTATTTTTTATTCTGTTTAAAACCTTAATGTCCGTCTCCTGAATAAGAGGGCCTAAAGTTTTTCCATCTTCGGAAGGTTCGCGAATTTCCTTCAACACCTTAGGAGCTATCCGATAGCCGCCATTTGCGACTGTAGAGACAAACTGGGCGAGCTGAAGTGTTGAATAAGTATCGAACTGGCCAATGGATAAATCCATTAAAATACCTATCCCATTACTATTGCCAATTAGACCGCCTGACTCCCCTGGTAAGTCTATGCCGGTTTTTGTTCCAAGTCCGAAAGACGCAAAAGATTGTCGGAACGTATCAAATGCATTTTCAATACTACGTGCCGATTTTCCAGAGCTATTGTTAGAATTCGCCATGGCCATTGCGATTCGGAACATATAAACGTTTGAAGACCTACCGATTGCTTGAATATCATTTACAGCAACTCTACCGTTTTGATTAAACAGCGATCTTTTTGTAATACCACCACCGATGTTAATTGGTTCATCTATCTTCGTTTCGCCGATACGTGCCACATTTTCCTGATAACCCGTAAGAAGCGTCGCCATCTTGATTGTTGAACCCGCTTCATGGAGTGCAGTAAAAGTACCAAATGCATAATCCCAAATTTCGAGCTTACCTGTTTCTTGATTAGTAACGACTTGCTTTCCAACAAGTGAAAGAACCTCGCCATTATTAGGATTCATCATAACTAAGAAAGCTTTATCCAGTTCCCCCGAATTTGGTCCCCTTTTCAATTCCAAAAGTTTATCAGACACAATTTTCTCGAGTTCCTGTTGCATTTCACTATCAATCGTTAATATTAAATCCTTACCGGGTTCGCCTTCGTTTATTGTCTTTGTTTCGACGACACGGCCGCTGCGGTCTTTAATATTCTTTACAATTGTTTTCTGTCCTTTTAGCAGTTCTTCATAATATTGTTCGATGTAACTTCTTCCAACCCTGTCATTTCTGGAGTAATCTCTTGCCAAAAAATAATCTTCCCTAGATTTAGGAATACCTTCTATCGGACTTGTAGTTGATCCGAGGATCGTATTATCTGATTTCTTAACTCTTTCCCAGTCCGTCGTTGTATCGACACCTGGCAATTCTCCAAGGCGCTCGGACACTACTGCGAATTCCTCTTCCGAGACATCTCCACTTTTAACGATTTGCGGAGAATAAGCATAACCTGACATCATTTCCCTGTAAATCGCCAACACCTCAAGATCTTTTTCAGAGAAAGAATCTATTTCCTTTTTCGTAACTCGTTCTCGTGTAAGTCCATTTATCTTCCGCTGAACTTCCATTCGTGAAAGTGAACTATCCTTCTGAAGCGTCATCAATTCTTTTTCAGAAACTTTTTTAACTGCTTCTTCGGGATGATTTAATATCCAAAAGTCCCTTTTATCGCCCATTGTTATCCTTTTTGTATCTTGTTCAATCAATTCGGATAGTTTTTTAGCGATATTCAGCATTTCTAGCGAACTGGTAGATGTCGTCTTCGTATATGTAATGGCATTTTTCGGATCATTATCAACTAGGACATGCCCCATTCTATCAAATAACCTGCCCCGAGGTACGCTTGTATTAACAGCGATTTCTTCCGTTCTTTCCAGCGCACGGGAATAATCTTCACCTTTGACGATTTGTAAATAGCCAAGACGGAAAATTAACATTGAAAACAGGATAAAAATAGAAAAGAATAGGAAGTTCATCCGGAAAGCGATATGTTTCCGTTGGCGTATTTTAGCTTGATCCGCCTTACCTATCTTCTTTTTCATATTGTCCTCCTTTCTTCGTTTATCCATGTTGAATTATAACATTCAAAAATGGAAAAGCACACATCTTGACGAACAAGATGTGTGCTTGGTTCCTTTTCATCGAAGAATTAAGTAGAATAAAAATTAATTACTGAAACGTTTTGCTACCGCATCCCAATTAACAACATTCCAGAATGCTGAAATGTAGTCAGGACGACGGTTTTGATAGTTCAAGTAATATGCGTGTTCCCAAACGTCAAGACCAAGAAGAGGCGTTTTGCCTTCCATGATTGGTGAATCTTGGTTTGGAGTTGACGTGATTTCAAGCTCTCCGCCGTTTAGTACAAGCCAAGCCCATCCAGATCCGAAACGAGTTGCTCCTGCTTTAGCAAACTCTTCCTTGAATGCATCAAAACTACCGAATTTCTTATCTATCGCTTCCGCTAGTGCACCTGAAGGATTACCGCCGCCTTCTGGTGAAAGTAGTTCCCAGAATAGTGAGTGGTTCGCATGTCCTCCGCCATTGTTACGGACAGCAGTACGTTTGTCTTCTGGAACTGCATCAAGATTCGCAATTAGATCTTCGATTGATTTGTTTAGAAGTTCTTCATTTCCTTCTAGTGCGTTATTCAAGTTCGTCACATATGCATTATGGTGTTTCGTGTGGTGAATGTTCATCGTTTCTTTGTCAAAGTGTGGTTCAAGTGCATTTTCTGCATAAGGTAGTTCTGGTAGTTTGTAAGCCATTTGTACATTCCTCCTCGAGAGATTCATAAATACGTTACGCATTCAACATTAGCAAAATTATTGAAAACGTTCAAACAAAATGGACTATTACATCATTTTTTATCTAACATAGAATACAAATACAATAATCATAATAACCATAACCAGCCCTTTTGTCACCACTGAAGTTAAAAATCCGACTAGCGAACCAATACCTGTTTTCACCGCTTGCTTCACTCCCGCGCGCGATACGGCTAGTTCTGCAATGACTGCTCCTAGAAATGGGCCAATTAAAATACCCGCAACCGGAATAACAAAAGGACCAATTAAAAGTCCGATTGTACTTCCCCACATACCAGCCTTAGAACCACCGAATTTTTTCACACCGACGAGATTCGACAATGTATCTGCACCAAACAACAAGATAACGAACAACACTTGAATAATCCAAAACCAAATAGTCATTCCGTCAAAAGTATCGATAAATCCATATAGGAGGAAACCTCCAACTATAAAGAGGGCTGACGGAATGATTGGATATACGAGTCCGGCAAAAGCAATAATAAACATAGCAATCGCAACAATCCAACCTACAAACTCCATAAATTCATCCCCCTAAAAAACGATTATGCCCTGTTTCCAAGAATTGCTTCCGCGATATTCACAGCATGGTCACCGACTCGCTCTAAATTAGAGACAATATCTACAAACACCATTCCCGATTGCGCTGTACAACGACCCTCATTTAGCCTTAAAATGTGATTCTTTCTGAATTTCCGTTCCATCCTATCAATGAGAACCTCTTTTTCAGCCACCATTCTGGCCAAATCAACATCATTCGAGTTAAGTGATTCAACGGCTTTTTGAACTGTTTCAATCGTTAATGTGAACATTTCAGTTAAGTCATCCATTGCATCTGCTGTCAGTTTAACTCGGTTTACATCGCGGTAATCAATAAGTTCTACAATGTTTTCGAAGTGATCACCTATCCGCTCAATATCACGCACAGTATCCATAAGCATGAAGTGACGTGCAGATTCTACCGGCGAAATACTTACTGTTGTAATCTCAACTAAATAGTCTGTAATTTTTCGATCAAGGTTATTGATGGCATCTTCAATTTGATATGCCGTCTCCGCATGTTTTTTATTGCCTGTCTTTAAATACTCAAAAGACTCTTGCAAACCACGCACTCCAAATTCGCCCATTCGAATGATTTCTTCTTTCGCTTGTCCAATTGCAACAGCTGGTGATTGTTCTATAAAATGCCTGTCCAGATGTTTCGGTTTGTACTCAATCGTAACATCTTCGCCGGGAATCAATTTTGTAACCAACCAAGCCCAAGCTCCAATTAAAGGAAACTGAATAATCGTATTCACAATATTGAACGTACCGTGCGCAAAAGCAATTTGCATTTTATTTTCAAGATTGAGTACATCTGATAACCACACTATATATGCCGTGAAAGGTACCAGTAACAACATAAAGATAATTGTCCCGACAATATTAAACAATACATGTGTAGCAGCTGCACGCTTTGCCGCTACTGATGCGCCGATTGACGCAAGAACCGCTGTTATTGTCGTTCCAATATTATCACCAAATAGAATTGGCAGAGCTCCGTGAATGTCTACAAGATTTTCAGCATAAAGACCCTGTAAAATCCCAACCGTAGCACTCGAGCTTTGAACAATTAGTGTAAATACCGTTCCAACAACGACACCTAACATTGGTTGGTCACTCATGGAAACCATAAGATCCGTGAATGTTTCCAATTCCCTGAGAGGCTTCATACCTCCACTCATTAGTTCAAGGCCCAGGAATAGACCTCCAAAGCCAAAGATGACTTCACCCAAGTTTCTAATTGAGCTCTTTCTAATGAAAAAGATTAGAAATGCACCAACAGCCATAATTGGAAGTGCATACGCCCCTACATCTAATCCGATGATAAAAGCCGTAATCGTTGTCCCGATATTTGCACCCATTATCACGCCAATCGCTTGACGAAGTGTCATGAAACCGGCACTGACAAGTCCCACCGTAATGACAGTTGTACCTGAACTAGACTGAATCAAGACTGTAACAATAATTCCGACCAATACGCCCATGAACGGGTTCGTCGTGAAACGATCAAGAATTGCACGCAACCTATCCCCGGCTGCTTTTTGAAGTCCGTCTCCCATATACTTGATTGCGAACAAGAAAATTCCGAGTCCACCAAGAAACTGGAACAACATCTCCTGCCAGTTAACTTCCATTATGCAGTCGACCTCCATCTAACTTTATATAGTGCATCTTATTATGGGAATAGCTGTATCGAATTGTAAATAGAAGCAATCCAAACTTTACAATCCCTTTACAATCAGTTTTAGAAGTGTCATCATACTGTCAGATATTGTTGTGGACAAAATGATAGAATTAGAATAGATGGAGGAGGTAAAAAATGAAGTTCCACCAGCTATTTAAAGCATCCCTATTTGAACCCAAAAAACTAGCTGCATTCCGCTTACTTCCGATTGGCAAGGTGTTCGGCTATATATTCATTTTTGTTGCTATTTTTACAACCCTCTCATTCATACGTTACCTGGGAGGGAACGAGGTTCTCTTCGAAGCCTCACCCGAACAATTAGAACACGGTGAAACAATTGGCGAACTGGTCTATCCAATGGCTTTCCTGCTCCAACTCGTCATCAGCACTTCCTACATATTCCTCAGGGTTAGTCTTTTTGGATTAATAGGAATAATTGTGTTGAAACTGATGAAAAGACGTGGTGAGTACCGTCATATGTGGAGAACTTCTGCTATTGCGATTACCTTACCAATTCTTATGACGATAGGACTCGATTTCTTGCCTGCACTAAAGACCTTCAGTACAGTAATTACATTTTCTATTCATCTAGCTTATATCGCAGCGGCGGCTAAGTATTATCCAAAAATAACTAGATGAATATTCCCCCCTTACGTGCATATAGTGGCGGAAGGGGGAATTTCCATGAAAATACTACTACTCGCAGTTTTACTTTTCGTAACGTTCCATTTCATCCGAATTGATCTAGTGGAAGGCACTATCCCACTCGCTTCTTTTAAGAATGAACAAAAACAATGTGAAGAAGAAAAAAGTACATCCATAACTGTTACGACAGTTGCTGGGGACACTATTGAAACGCTATTTGCACTTTACCCGGATACTGAATCCAGTTTCATCGATAGGTTGTCTTCCTTCTATTCCTTTAATCCTCATCTTCAAAACCAGCAGATTATTGGCGGAGAAAAAGTTGTTCTACCACTATCCAGCTTGCTAACGGAGAAGTGTGCAGGTTCTAATTGATAAGGGTTGTCCCTTGTCTTTTTGGCATGAAGATTGCTAAAATAGTTATAGTTATAAGGCTAATTGCCAACTAAGGAGAGAAACAAATGAGTGCAATGATAAATAGAAAGAACACACGTCCCGTAAAAGTCGGTAATTTGACTATCGGGGGGAGCGATGAGCTATTCATTCAAAGTATGACGACTACCAAAACGCATGACATTGAAGCGACAGTAGCAGAAATTTTGCGTTTGGAAGAAGCAGGGTGTCAAATCGTACGAGTTGCCTGTCCGGACGAACGTGCAGCTTATTCAATCGGTGAAATAAAAAAACGGATTAACATTCCTCTCGTTGTCGATATCCATTTCGATTACAAGTTGGCGTTAATCGCTATTGAACAAGGTGCCGATAAGATTCGCATCAATCCTGGAAATATCGGTAGACAAGCCAAAGTCGAAGCAGTCGTCAACGCTGCAAAGGCTAAAGGCATTCCGATTCGAATCGGTGTTAATGCCGGTTCACTTGAAAAGAAAATTCTAGAAAAGTACGGGTATCCAACTGCTGATGGTATGGTAGAAAGCGCTTTGCACCATATCAAAATTCTTGAAGACCTCGATTTCCACGACATCATTGTGTCATTGAAAGCTTCAGATGTAAATTTAGCGGTCGAGGCCTATCAAAAAGCGGCGGCAGCATTCGACTATCCATTACACCTGGGCATCACGGAGTCTGGAACACTATTTTCAGGGTCTATTAAAAGCTCTGCCGGTTTAGGTACACTTCTATCCGCAGGCATCGGCAACACGATGCGAGTCTCATTAAGTGCTGATCCTGTTCAAGAAATCAAAGTAGCTCGCGAGTTACTAAAAATATTCGGTCTTTCTTCCAATGCAGCAACACTTATTTCATGTCCAACCTGCGGAAGAATTGAAATCGACCTCATTACCATAGCAAATGAAGTAGAGGAATATATTTCACATATTAAAGCCCCACTAAAAGTTGCAGTTCTCGGCTGTGCAGTAAACGGGCCCGGCGAAGCACGTGAAGCCGATATTGGAATTGCAGGAGCACGTGGTGAAGGTCTCCTCTTCATGAAAGGGAAAACAGTTCGAAAAGTTCCAGAAGCAACTATGGTGGAAGAATTGAAAATTGAAATAGACAAACTCGCAGAAGAATATTTCGAAAAGAAAAGACAAGAAGAACTTCTCATACAAGGTGAGAAAGTCGAATGAGAAACCTTCGCTTCGGCATTGATATCGACGGTACAGTAACTTGCCCTACTTCTTTACTGCCACATATCAATGAGCAATTCGGATGCAATCTTGTTCTAGATGATATAAAAGAATATGATCTGACAAAAGCATTTCCGGTTGATGAAAAAATCTTCTTCGAGTGGTATAAAGGAGCCGAAACGGGCATTTACGAAACTTCTCCTGCGCAAAAATTCGCTAAACAAGTTTTGACCGATTGGAAAGAAATGTTCGAACTTTATTACATTTCTGCAAGGGGTCATCAAGTATATGATTCCACACTTGATTGGTTCAAATTGCAGGATATTCCTTACGATCATATCGAACTCATCGGTAGTCACAATAAAATTGCAACAGCGAAAAAGTTTGATGTTCATGCATTTTTTGAAGACAAGCATGACAATGCAGTTGAAATTCATGAAGAGCTTGATATTCCAGTCATATTATTCGATACACCGTATAATCGGAATCCCATTCCCGATGGTGTCATCCGAGTTTACGACTGGCAAGAAGCAAATAATGTTATCAAACAGCTATTCCCGGTTTTGATAGCTTAAATCGAATATAAAAACGGTGTGAATCTCTATTAATAGAGATTCACACCGTTTTCTAGTTTATGACACATAATGGACATTTTCCGTATATCTCAAATTTATGCCCTTCCACTTCATAGTCAGGTAAATTGACGGTAATCATTTCCATGGGGCAATGTGTTATGCTTCGTGTCTTTCCACAAGTTGTACATATAAAGTGATGATGATGAACGCCCGGATCACACTGCATTCGGAAGTGCCGGTCTCCATTTAAATCGGTTTCTTCTAGTATACCTAGTTCTGAAAAAGTTGATAAATTACGATAAATTGTATCGAAGCTAATTCCAGGATTATCGTCTTCCATAAAGTTTTTAACTTCCAGAGCTGTTAAATAACGATCATTTTCAGAGAATAACTGTAATATGGTATCTCTATTTTTTGTTCGTTTAAACTGTTTTTCCTGGAGAAGACGCCAAGCCTCATCAAGTGTCATACCAATTCCTCCTTAACCGCATGGGCATTGCGCCCTCCCTGTATTTTCTTCCAAACAAGAACGACTAATAGAACCAGTACTGACGTAACGACAATTGTTCCCCCCGGGGCGATATCAAGATGATACGCGGAAATAAGTCCAATAATAACAGCCAATTCGCCAAATATAATTGAATAGATCATCGCACCCTTAAAGCTTTTTGCGAGCTGAATTGCCGATGCCACAGGAATCGTCATGAGCGATGAGACTAACAAGATACCAACAATCCGCATCGAAGCCCCAATGACAAGAGCCGTTATAATCATGAGGATCATTTGGATATACCGTGAATTAATACCTGAAACCTTTGCATACTCCGCATCGAATGATAAGACAAATAATTCCTTATACAGAAAACGGATATATAATACCACGATGATTCCAATAACGACAACAACAAGTAGGTCCTGTCTGCTAACCGCCGAAACGGAACCGAATAAATAGCCGATTAAATCGGAGCCGAACCCTTGCGATAATGAAATGAAAATTGCTCCTACCCCTATTCCCGCAGACATGATAACCGGAATAGCTAGTTCCTCATAATGACGATATGCACCTCTTAGTTTTTCAATTAGCAACGATCCGCCCACAGCGGATGCAATCCCAAAGTAAACAGGGTTCAATGCACTGAAAAACAGCACCTGCTGGCTCAAGTAAAGGCTTCCGGCGATTCCAGCAAGAGCAACATGGCTAAGTGCGTCGGCGATGAGTGAAAGCCTTTTGACGACGATAAACAAGCCAAGTAAAGGAGCAATAACTCCGATGATTAATCCGGATAAGAATGCATTCTGTAAAAACTCATAGGATAAAATATCATTAATCATCGTTTTACCTCATTCGTTTGCTGGTGAACGCGTCGAACAGGGTGGCCATACCATCTTGAAACGTCTTCGTCTTCCATTTTTTTATAATCTGATTGTCTGCCATGAAAATGAATCGACCGATTTAAACAGGCTACATGCGTTGCGAGATCCGTCACGAGGTCAATTTCATGTGTTACAAGCAAGATTGCTATTCCATGCTCACGGTTTAGTTTATTAAGCATAGAATAAAACGATGCCACATTCTGTTGGTCAATTCCAACAGTGGGTTCATCCATAATTAGAAGATCCGGCTCCCCTGCAAGCGCTCTTGCTATAAAAACACGCTGCTGTTGGCCACCAGATAATTCACCCATATTCCGACCGACAAAACGATCCATTCCAACGATGCGAAGTGCTTCCAATGTTCGGTGCTCATCTTTTTTCGAAAAACTCTTGAACAATCCTACTTTTCGAGTCAAACCACTGCGCACGACTTCACGGACTGTCGCCGGAAAACCAGAATTGAATGAATTAGATTTCTGTGAAACATAACCAATTCGTTCCCGGTGTCTAAATGAATTTATATCTGCACCAAACAATTTTATCGAACCACTGGATGGCTGTAATAGACCAAGAATAATATTAATTAGAGTTGATTTACCGGACCCATTTGGTCCTATCAAGGCCCAAAATTCCCCTTCTCCTACTTCGAGAGAGATTTGATCAAGAGCGATTGCCTGCTCATAACTGAAACTGACATCGTCCAATTGAATAATGTTATTTGTCATTTTACTATTCCTTTCTCGAAACAGGAATCATTACGATTCACTCGTCAAATTATAAACTATTGCACGAGGGGATACAACCATTTAAGAAAGAAGGAATCAATAATGGATTATGTTCAACTATTAAATGAAGTGAAGACACGTAGCGATGCTGAAGTCAAAGTCATTGCAGGACAATATGGTATCGATCTTTCAAAATCAGAAATTAGGGCGCTTCGCCCTTTACTGGATGAAATTTCATTTCATTGGCTATTCACAGGTGTCCCTGAAACGTTCATTAATAAAGTTAGAATCGTTATAGGTGATAAAAAAACAGAAATACTATTCAAGAAATATTTAGACTCCACCCAGTGAAAAAACGTAAACAACCTTATACACTAAAATCCCGCCTGCACTTTGAAACTTTGCAGGCGGGATTTTCTTATTAGACTCTTAATAAATCAATTACATCAGGCTGAAATGATTTCGCTTTAAACATTTCTATTTCATATTTATAAGGCGCAGTTTTCTTTTTAGGATCAACACCTACAAATGGAGTTTCAAGAATTTTAGGCACCGTCTGGAATCCCTCGTGGTGCACGATATAAGAAAGAGGTTCGAAACCGATATGACCGAATCCGATATTTTCATGCCGGTCTTTCATTGCCCCTCGCTCATTCTTACTATCATTTACGTGAATGACCGAAATTCTATCCATTCCAACTATCTTATCGAACTCCATTAGCACACCTTCGAAATCATTTACGATATCATACCCAGCGTCATGGACATGACAGGTATCGAAACAAACAGATAAACGTTCGTTATGTGTCACACCATCGATAATTGCAGCTATTTCATCAAAACTACGGCCACACTCAGTCCCCTTACCCGCCATCGTTTCGAGGGCTATGCGAACTGGGTAGTCTTGTGAAAGCACTTCATTTAATCCTTCAATAATTTTTGCAATTCCGAGATCTACACCTGCTCCGACATGTGCGCCTGGATGTAAAACAATTTGGTCAACGCCAAGTGCAGCCGTCCGTTCAATTTCACTTTGCAGAAAATCAACACCGAGTCTGAAAGTTTCAGGCTTAAACGTATTCGCTATGTTGATGATGTACGGAGCATGGACGACGATATTAGATTGTCCATTTTCCTCCATATTTAGATGACCTGCTGCAATATTCAGATCCTCAATCGGTTTTCTCCGCGTATTTTGCGGTGCACCGGTATAAATCATAAATGTAGTTGCTCCGTAACTTGCAGCTTCCTCACTCGAGCCCAGTAGCATTTTACTACCACTCATCGAAACATGGGAGCCAAGCAATAATGGTTTATCATTTATCATTTTTTACGTTTCAATCTCCTTTCCCTCTTTTTAAAACTTTCAACTTGCTGAGCCATTTTCTTCTTATAGCCAGGTTTTACTTTCGATGGCTTTGGTACGAACGAAATTGCTTTGCGGTCAATATCGTCTGTTTCCTTAACTCTATTTCTTCTTGAATGGCGTTCTTTTACTTCAACCCATTCACCATTTTTCACTTCTTCATGGACAAAAGGAATACCCATCTTTTCAATTCTCACTACTTTGTCGTCCTCAGAAGGTTCATATAATGTAATTGCTGTCCCCTTAAGCCCTGCTCGTGCAGTACGACCCACGCGGTGAATGAAAAACTCAAGGTCATCAGGAAGTTCAAAGTTGATTACATGGCTGACACCCGGAATATCAATTCCGCGCGCTGCAAGATCTGTCGCTACTATATATTGGAATTCAAGATCACGAACCTGTTTCATCATCCGTGTCCGTTCGCGCGGTGTTAAATCTCCATGAATTCTTCCGACTTTAATGCCGCTTTCTGCAAGGAAAGTTGCAAGTCCTTCAGCATTTTGTCTTGTATTCATAAAGATAATTGCCAAATAGGGATTAATTCCCTCCATTACTTGCAACAATTTCTTTCTTTTGTTCATACCGCGAACAGGAACGAGAGAATAGCGCATCCCTTCCGTCAATGGTTTACGTTCACCAATTTTCACATGAACAGGTGACTCCATATATTTCGTAAGGAACGGTTTTAATTTCTCTGGAATCGTAGCAGAGAAAACATACATTTCCAATTTAGCGGGCATTTTCGATGCAAACTTATCGATATCCTCGATAAAGCCCATATCAAATGCAAGATCCGCTTCATCGATAACTAAAATTTTTGCAGTATGGATAGCAAGAGCTCCATTTTCAGACATATCACTGATTCGCCCTGGTGTTCCAACGATAATATGGGGATTTGATTTTAGTTTCCCAATTGATCGTTGCTTGTCTGTACCACCTATGAGTAGTGATGTACGTACTTCAGTACCTTCAGTCATCTTAGCAAGCTCGTTAAACAGTTGCGTTGCAAGCTCTCTTGTTGGTGCGGTGATGACTGCTTGCAATTCATCAACAGATACATCTGTCCGTTCCAGTATTGGAATGAGGAAACTATGTGATTTACCTGTCCCTGTATGTGCTTGTCCAATCGCATTTGTCCCTTTCAGGATAAGCGGTATAATTTCCTTTTGAATCGGTGTCGGATTCTCAAAGCCGAGCCTCCCGATTGCTTCACGTATAAACGGTTTAAATTGATAATCTGTAAATTTAGACATTCGTAACCCTCCTAATGTACACCTATTGTAACATGATTTCGTTCCGCCGTATGCGATTTTCGCATAGTATACTATGTGAAAGTTCATTCTGATTTATTGAAAGGAGATAATTATGAGGTATGAGTCCTTTTATCCATTTGCGCGACAACAACCGCCACCCCATCCAATGGGACAATCGGGCTTCGGACAGCCCCCTCGAGTGGCACCACCACAAGCACACAGACAACCATTCATGAATGGTCCGTCGAACAATCCATTTGGCGGTCCGACGCCTGGCCCAGGTTCGCAACAAGGGCCATCAAAAATGGAGGAATACATGCAAACGGCTAATCGTTTCCTAAACACTGCTCAGCAATTCGCACCTGTCGTCCAGCAATTTGCGCCGATGGTTCAAAACTTGCCCGCGATGTGGAGATTATACAAAGGCTTTCAATCGCTCCCACCCGCAGGCGGAACGGCATCTACACCAACAAGGGCAACAGTTGCGAATGTCGCACCCGGCCCATCTGTCCCCCGAATATTTCAGCCGCCCATTCGATAATTTTGAAACAGCAGCCCAACTCCGCTATAATGGTGGTAGATCCTATTAGAGGAGTGAGTCTGTATGAAAGTATTAAAGATTACCCCTAGAGGCTACTGTTACGGGGTTGTCGATGCAATGATCATAGCAAGAAATGCGGCACTCGACAAAACATTGCCGAGACCCATTTATATACTCGGAATGATTGTTCATAACAAACATGTTACGGATGCCTTTGAAGCAGATGGCATTATAACACTCGACGGAGAAAATCGTTTGGAGATTCTCGAGAAAGTCGAAACAGGGACAGTAATCTTCACAGCACACGGTGTTTCACCTGAAGTGCGTGAACTAGCGAAAAGAAAAGGCCTTGTTTCGATTGATGCGACTTGTCCGGATGTAACTGTAACGCATGATTTAATCGGAGAAAAGACTGCGGAAGGATACGATATCGTTTATATCGGTAAGAAGTATCATCCCGAGCCGGAAGGTGCAATTGGCGTGGCCCCCCATGCTGTGCATTTAATTGAATCGATTGAAGATGTGAATAACCTGGAGCTCGAGACTACTAAATTGCTCGTTACAAACCAGACAACCATGAGCCAATGGGACGTCGTTCACATTATGGACGCACTTAAGGAAAAATATCCACATATCGAAGTTCATAAAGAAATTTGCCTAGCTACACAAGTTAGACAAGAGGCTGTTGCACAACAAGCAGGGGAATCTGAGCTTCTCATCGTCGTTGGGGATCCTAAAAGTAATAATTCGAACCGTCTAACACAAGTTTCCGTTGAAATTGCTAACACACCTTCATATCGGATTTCCGATGTTTCCGAACTTGATGTAAAATGGTTGGAAGGTATCAAGACTGTTGGTGTCACAGCTGGTGCCTCGACGCCAACATTGGTCGTCCGTGAAGTGATTGCATTTTTGGAAAACTTCAATCCAGAAGATCCATCTACACAAATTCCAGAACGCAAATTTCCACTGGAGAAAATTTTACCGAAAATCAAACATCCTACACCTGTCATACGAATTGAACCATATGCAACAACCTAAAGAAACCGGCCTCCGTAGTAAGAGGCCGGTTTTTATTGTTCTTTACATGAAAATGAATGGCTCCGTGATGATTTCTGATTGAAGATATGTAACATCGTATCCAGCTTCTTTACTCGCATTTTGCATGTGAACTGCAACCCCTTCAATCATGACCTTCTCAATATTATGACCCGGGTCTATAACCGCTAAATTCAACGCTTGTGCATCATGAGCTATATGGTAATTCAAGTCTCCGGTTACAAGGACATCTGCGCCACTGTACTTAGCGGCAGTTATATATTTGTTACCATCCCCGCCAAGAACTGCTACCTTTTGAATTTCTTTTTTTGGATCACCAACGAATCGAAGTGCAGGCACAGCAAAAATACTTTTCACTTGTTCCGCAAAATCTGCAAGCGTCAATTTTGTTGGTAGTTTTCCAATTCTCCCTAGGCCATATTCGGTCCCTGGCTGATCAAGTTCAAAGAAATCATACGCTGGCTCTTCGTAAGGATGGGAATTAAGCATCGCCTTTAGCACCTTACTTTTGAGTGGTCCTGGCACAACAACCTCGATCTTAACTTCCTCAACTTCTTCCCCTTGGCCGATTACGCCAATAAATGGATCCGCCCCTTTTGTTGGTCTGAAGCGGCCAATTCCGGGTGAACTGAAACTGCATCCGGCATAATTCCCAATTGCACCCGCACCAGCCTTTGCCAACACATCTCTAATCGCATCCGCATGGCTCTCTGGACTGAAGACGACTAGTTTGTATAATGACTCAACAGATGTTGGTTCAACGATTTCCGTGTCAACTAAGCCTAGTTTTTTTGCTAACATATCGTTCACTCCGCCAGGTGCGATGTCGAGATTAGTATGTGCCGCATAAACGGAAATATCATTCTTAATACACTTTTCGAACATTCTACCTTGGGGTGTGTCCGTTAAAAGTCTCTTTAATGGCCTGTAAATCGGTGGGTGGTGCGCAATGATAAGATTTGCGCCTCTTTGGATTGCTTCGTCTACAACTTCCTCATTTACATCCAGTGTGATGAGGACTTTTTCTACCAACCGGTTTAACTGTCCGATGTGCAGGCCTACCGGGTCCCCTTCCACCGCAAAACGTTTCGGAGACCAGTTTTCAAAAAGCTCTATAATTTCATTACCGTTCACTTTTTTCATTTAGTTAACACCTTCCCAACTAATTCGATATGGCTTCTCAATTGTTCTTTTTTCACCCTAACCGCATCTGTTTCCGTTGCATTTTCGAGCGAATCAAGCACACGATTCCATTCTGATAACTCAATTCCCCATTTCTCAATGAATACATCCGTTTTAGATATGAGCAGGATGGGTCCCGCCATCATTTCCAATTCACTATACGTAGTTCTACCTTTTTCCAACACGAGAATTTCGTATATTTTTCCATCTTCTTTTAAAATATGTTCATCAACAACTTTCCAATCATTGGATACTGCCCATTCACGGACTGCCCTCGCATATATGTTGGGCTGTGCGATGATTCGATTTACATCAAAAAGGCGATCTTTGCCGTTTTCTAAAATAGAGGCTATTAGTGGGCCTCCCATTCCAGCTATCGTCACCGTATCAACCCCATCATTCTCCTCTATGGCAAATAAACCATCTGCCAAACGAATAGAAATAACATCCAATAGGTTTTCTCTCCGTACATTGCTAACGGCGGATTCATATGGCCCTTTAGCTACTTCACCTGCAATTGCCTTTCTTGCCATCTTTGAATGGATTAGAAAACAAGGCAAATAAGCATGATCACTGCCGATATCCGCAACAACTGCTCCTTCCTTAACGAAAGAAGCAACCGACATCAATCTGTTCGATAATCGTTCGGAATTCATTACATCCACATCCTTCCTTAAAATAGTGTCTACGATATTAACCATTTTACACGATACACAAATAGAAAGAGCCATCAGTCAACAAAAACTTCTGCTGACTGACAGCTCCTTGCAAATTCAAGAATTATTTAAGTGATAAAATGTAATCCGCCATTGCATCTAGCTCGGCATCGTCTTTAACTAGTCCGCCCGGCATTCCGCCGTCAGTACCATGTAATATCACGTCTTTAAGTTCATCTTTAGATAGACTAGTTCCAGCCAACGCTGGTGCCATTCCACCTGTTAGATCTCCACCGTGACAACCGATACATTTCCCTTGAGCAACTGCTTCAGCATCAAAATCGGCTGTGTCTGCTGGTGCGACTTCTTCAGTTGCCCCATCTTCACCTTGTTCAGCAATTTCTTTTTTCTGATCAAGTCCGTAAAGAGACATGAAGAAAATTAGACCAATTCCAAGTGCGAAAATTAAGATATAAGGTACTATTGGATTTCTACTCATTAAATTACCCTCCTTTATCAGGATCTATTCTGTAATGAATACAGTTCACAACTATTATTGTACTGTATCTAATAGAAAACTGAAAGAGTTATTGCTGATCTTTTCGCCCTTTGTGACAAATTCGACAAATATTTCAGTTTAAATCAGCAAACTTCTCGGAATCTGGTAAGTTCTTAACAGCCGATTAGTCTTGCAATGACCATTCGTTGGACTTCTGAAGTCCCTTCTCCAATTTCAAGAAGCTTTGCATCGCGCAAATAACGTTCGACCTCATACTCTTTCATATAGCCGTATCCACCATGAATCTGTATTGCTTCACTTGCAACTTCCATAGCGATTTCTGAGGCATATAATTTACACATCGACGCCTCTTTTGAAAAAGGCCGTCCCTGGTCTTTCAACCAAGCTGCTTTATAGACCATATTACGCGCCAGTTCTATTTTCATTGCCATATCAGCCAACTTGAATTGCGTTATTTGAAATTCGGAAAGTGCCTTCCCGAATTGTTTACGTTCTTTCGAGTAGCGTAGTGCCCGATCAAACGCCGCCTGAGCGATTCCTAACGCCATAGCGCCGATCCCGATGCGTCCGCCATCTAGAGTGACCAAGAACTGCCTGAAGCCGTTACCTTGGATGCCGAGAAGGTTCTCTTTCGGGACACGTACGTTTTCCAATACCAACTCCGTCGTATTAGAAGCATTAAGGCCCATTTTTTCATAATTATCGATAACCGTGAAACCTTCTGCATCGGTTGGCACAATAATCGCACTAATTTCTTTCTCCCCGTCTTTATTTCCTGTAATGGCAGTGATTGCAATGTGCTTAGCGTAGCTTGCATTTGTGATGAACACTTTTGAACCGTTGATGACAAAATCATCCCCGTCCAATTTTGCAGTCGTTTGCGTCCCCCCCGCATCGGATCCTGCATTAGATTCTGTCAAACCAAATGCACCAAAAGATTCCCCAGTACAAATTGGCGTCAAGTATTTATGTTTCTGCTCTTCCGTTCCGAACAGGTTGAGCGGTGCTCCTCCCAGTGATATGTGCGCGGAGTATGTAATCCCCGTCGATGCACATGCTCGGCTAAGCTCCTCCGTGACAATGGCAAAACTTACCGTGTCAGAACCTCCGCCTCCATATTCTTCCGAAAACGGCAAGCCCATCATTCCCATATCAGACAGTTGCTTAAAAATTTCCACTGGAAACTCTTTAGTCCGATCGCGATCAATTGCACCGGGTGCAACAACTTCATCCGCAAACTCCCGAATCATTTTTCTAATCATCTGTTGTTCTTCAGTCAAATCGAAATTCAACATCTTCATCCCCTTTTTTGTGAACGCTTACAATTCCAATTATAACGAATTGTTTTCTGTTTTCACAGCATATCTTGAAAGTTAGTTGGATTTTTAGAACGAAACGATTAGAAATCCGATGATTAAAAGTAAACCTACAATTCCAGAAATCATCAAATATGCCAATTTGTGCAAACGACCGGCAATTAGCCAAAGTGAGCAGTTCAAAATGAGCAACCCAATGAGAAGCATTCTATTTCCTTCGAAAAAGACCATCCATAACTTGAGGGACATAAACAACAATAAGAAAGAAGCCAGTATGTATAGTAAAGGAGTAATCCGCATTTGGACAGTTGATTTACGTAGTGTAGACAGTAGAAATAGAAAGATTACAAATGCTGCTAAAGATAGCGTCAGTATAGGATGATGGATAAAAACGAACATGCAAACGCTGATAAAAGTCGTTAACATGGTGAGCATAATAATTGTTCGGTTTAATTTCTTTTTTTCCTTAAGTAGTACTCCTTCGACAATTTTTATTTCATTTTCATCTTCACCCTGGGTGTACAGAGTGATAAGGAAATCACAGTAATGCTCAGGCAACAGCTTATTTTCTTTCCAATACTTAATTTCAGAAATAATCATCCTTTTTCGCTGTGGATTCATGGTCATAATCGCTCCTTGATGAATGTAGGGAGAAGCCAATGCAAAAAATCAGCTACTTGTTATCTGTGTAGACACAAAAGCACTAGAAGTTGCTAGCACTGATAAAGATAAAACCTTCAGGGTTGTATAACCTCCTAGTAAGATTTCTACAACTTCTTCGTAAGTAGTAAAAAAAACACCGGCAATAGTTATGCCGATGCCCGTTTATTATTCTAAGAAATCTTTTAAACGTTTACTTCTTGAAGGATGACGCAGTTTACGAAGTGCTTTAGCTTCAATCTGGCGAATTCGCTCACGTGTAACACCGAACACTTTACCAACCTCTTCAAGTGTTCTTGTACGACCATCGTCGAGACCGAACCGTAGACGAAGGACATTCTCTTCCCTGTCCGTCAATGTATCAAGTACATCTTCTAATTGTTCTTTCAATAGTTCATATGCAGCATGATCGGATGGAGATTGAGCCTCTGAGTCTTCGATGAAGTCACCAAGATGAGAATCATCTTCTTCCCCGATTGGCGTTTCCAAAGATACAGGCTCTTGTGCGATTTTTAGAATTTCACGTACTTTTTCAGCAGTCAAATCCATTTCTTCCCCAATTTCTTCTGGAGACGGTTCACGACCAAGATCTTGAAGCAATTGACGTTGAACCCGAATCAATTTATTGATCGTTTCAACCATGTGTACAGGAATTCGGATTGTTCGGGCTTGGTCTGCGATTGCGCGGGTAATTGCCTGACGTATCCACCATGTTGCATACGTACTAAATTTGAAACCTTTCGTATGATCAAACTTCTCTACTGCTTTTATAAGACCCATATTACCTTCTTGTATTAAGTCTAGGAACAACATCCCGCGTCCCACATATCTTTTTGCAATACTGACGACAAGACGAAGATTGGCTTCAGCAAGTCGCTTCTTAGCTTCTTCATCACCATCGAGAATTCGAATTGCGAGTTCAACTTCCTCTGCACCCGTCAATAAATCAACACGGCCGATTTCTTTCAAGTACATTCTCACAGGGTCGTTGATTTTAACACCTGGCGGTACACTAAGGTCATTCAAATCGAATTTCTCTTCCGGCACTGCTTTGCCATCTCCAGCTTCTTCGTCACCCTTACGATCCATTTCAATGCCCTGCACTTCAATCAAATCGAGGAACTCTTCAAACTGTTCAGGTTCCATTTCAAAAACAGATAACTTTTCTGTAACCTCATCGAGAGTGAGTTCACCTGTTTTCTTTCCGGCTTCCAACAGGTTTGCTTTCACTTCTTCAACAGTCAATTCAATTTCCATATCTTCGGATTTCTCTTTTTTACTCATCTAACCCGTTCCTCCTTAGTACACCGGAATACGACTACAATGCCGTCAATGATTTCCGGAGCTGTATAATTTCCCTGGCCAGCTCCAGCGCCCGGGTATGATTCTTCATCTTTTCTGCTTCTTTTGATTCGTGCATTTTAGACTGAATTGCTAAACTAATCCGGTACTTCTCCAAATGAGTGATGCAATCAGAAATTTCTTCTTCGGCATGTTCAGGATCTCTTTCCACCATCGCGGAATCCAGTACAATTTTCCTGAGTTCACGGTCTTCCAATGACTCAGCAAATCTGTGAAAGTCAGGTGTTCCATGTTGTTCGTAAAATCCGGCTAGCCGGATGAAGATGGCGATATACCCTTCCCGAATGAACAAATTTTCCTTTTCCTCACGTAAACGGTCGAATAAGTCAACGTCACTTAAGAGATGGTACAACAATAAACGCTCAGCACGTTCTGTACCTGTCTTTTTTCGAATTGGAATCGTATTCTGTGGTTGAATTATCTCTTTGTCTTGCGGTTCTGTCTTAGCTCTTTTCGCCTGATTACCTGCCATTTTTATAAACTGCTGATTAATTGCCTCGACAGAAACACCTGTCACAGTTGACAGTTGTCGGATATAGAGATCGCGTTCTACTGGTGATGAACGCTTCGCCAATTCTTCCAGCACTTCATGGATATATTGCAATACATCGTTTTCATATGATAAGTTCTTGGATCGCTTAGCATATGCCATTATAAATGACATAAATGAATGTGGATTGCCAATAATCTTTTCGCGGAAAGATTCACCGCCATGCTCTGTGATATAGTCGTCAGGGTCCATTGTCCCCGGCAATAAAGCGATTTGAACGTCCATTCCTTTTTGTGTAACCATGCCAGCAAATCGTTTGGCTGCTTCCCATCCGGCATCGTCCCCGTCACAGCAGATGATAATGTCTTTGGCAATTCTTTTTAATTTAAGAAGATGCGTGTCTGACAAAGATGTGCCCATTACTGCAACACTATTCATCACGCCAACTCGATCTGCGGATATCGTATCCATAAATCCTTCAAACAGTATTACTTTACCCGATTTCCGGACGTTAAGACGTGCATTGTGAAAATTGTATAAGATATGACTTTTTTCGAATATCGGTGTTTCAGGACTATTCAGGTATTTAGCGTCCTGTTTCATACCCGATATAGTCCTTCCGGAAAATGCCACAACGTTTCCAAAGTCATCACGGAGAGGAAACATAATACGTGCTCGGAATCTGTCGAAGTAGCCTGTCCCATCATCTTTCATGATACAAAGTCCCGCTCGTTCCATTTCCATCATGTTGAAACTTTTACGTTTCAGAAGGCTTGATAAAGCTTCGTTATCATTAAGCGACCATCCGATTCCATATTTTTCGATATTCTCTCGCGTAAACCCTCTTTTTTCAAGATATTCTAATGCTGCCTCACCTTCGACAGTGTTTAGTAAGAGGTGACTATAGAAATTTGTTGCAAGAGCGTGAGCTTCAATCATAGATTTAAATTCATTATTCGGTTTGACCCCGAATCCTTCGCTCACTACTGCATCAATTTCAATACCTGTACGCTCAGCGAGTTTTACGACAGCTTCAGTAAAGGGACTGTTCTCCATATCCATAACGAATGTAATGGCATTACCGCTGGCTCCACATCCGAAACAATGAAATAGTTGTTTATCTTCTGACACAGAAAAAGAAGGTGTACTTTCACCATGGAACGGACACAGGCCAAACCAATTCTTTCCCCTTTTTGTCAATTGAACATATTCCCCTATTAAATCCACAATATCAGTCTTCGATCGAACGGTTTCTATAGTCTCTTCTGGTATTCTAGTCAACTTATCACCAACCACTCTATCTAAGTATAAATTCTAGATAGTATTCAAAAATCCTTCATATTCGACAAATTATTTTCGATTATACTCGGAATCTTTCATATTACACTAATTGCATGACTTTATCCTATTACAAAGCTCATATTTGATAAAAAAACTTTAAATCATCCGCAAAAGAAGAACCGCCCTATTTAAACAGGTGGTCCTTCTGCAGATTTTATCGGTTGCGGTTCGTAATTTCGTTTAGTATAACATTTGCTGTTTCTTCAACAGCCCGATTTGTTACATCAATTACTGTACAGCCGATTTTCGAAACGACATTATTAAAATGATTGATTTCTGCTTCAATTCGATCAACTCGCGCATAATTCGCATCATCTTTTAAACCAAGTGCGATGAGTCTTTCCTTACGTATAAAGTTCAGCTTTTTAGGCGATATGACAAGTCCGAAGCATTTGTTTGGGTCAATGGAATACAACTCTTCCGGCGGATCTACTTCAGGTACTAAGGGTATATTGGCAACTTTATATCTTTTATGTGCCAGATACTGTGACAAAGGTGTTTTCGAAGTTCTGGAAACGCCAATGAGAACAATATCGGCTCTTAAAATACCCCGTGGATCTCTACCATCATCATATTTCACGGCAAATTCAATCGCTTCAATTTGTTTGAAATAGTCTTCATCAAGTTGCCGGACAAGTCCCGGTTCCTCTAAAGGTTTCTCACCGAGTTCTATACCAATCCGTTTAATAATTGGACCAAGTAAATCTAGGCAATGAATACCTTTAAGATGACATTCTTCTTTCAGTTTCTGACACATCGTACTTTTTACTAGTGTATAAACAATAATCGCATTTTGTTGTTTCGCTAAATAAACGATTTCATTAAGTTGAGATTCATCATCAATATGTGAAAATCTTTTTATCGAAATAGTTTCAAGTCCTTGTTTGAATTGACTTGCCGCAGCTTTTGCAACAAGGTCGGCCGTTTCCCCGACTGAGTCGGAAACGATGAATAAAGTTAATCTTCTCATAGTATCCCCCTCATAATTCATGGTCATCCGCAAGTGAAAGGAAGGCTGCGGTAATATTCGTTTTGGTGATTCGGCCAACAACCTCAAGTCCGTCGCCGCTCTTATTAACAACTGGGAGTGAGTCTATTTGCTTATCTATCATTTTCTTTGCCACCTGAAGAAGCATATCCTGTTTTTCGCAGTACGTAATGTTTGGCATCCGGGTCATAATAACATGCACCGGTATTTTTTCTAATTCATTATTGCCGAGGCTTGTCCGTAACAAGTCCTTCCTTGAAAGAACCCCTGTAAGATGCGAAAATCCGTCGACAACGAATAAAGTTCCTACATCTTCAAGGAACATCTGGCAAATTGCGTCATAGACGGATATATTCTCTTCAACAACGACTGGAATAGATTGAAAATCACGTACCTTCATACCAATCATACTATCGGCCACCGATTGAGTGGGTCTCTTTCCTGAATAGAAATAACCTACACGGGGCCTAGCATCTAAAAAACCAGCCATTGTTAAGATAGCTAAGTCAGGACGGATTGTTGCTCTCGCAAGCTTAAGCCTTTCTGCAATCTGCTCGCCAGTAATCGGGCCATCAGCTTTAACGATTTCAAAAATCTCCGTCTGGCGCTTATTCAGTTCCATAAAAGTCACCGCCCTAAGCGTTCAATTGTTTATCCTTGATTATTATATACGAAGATGCCCGCTATTGCGAAGAAAGAGGAACCATGTTAATATGAAAGAGAACTAAATAGGCGAAGATGGGTTTATAAGTAATGTCAAATTAGAGCGAACGGGGACAGTGGAAGCCCGTAACGACGTGAAACGGCAACCTGGAGCTAATGCACTATTAAAGTGGGCTGTTTACGCAGTCAATTAGGGTGGAACCGCGGGTTATCATGCACTCGTCCCTGGACATATTGTCCAGGGATGGGTGCTTATTTTAATTGGAGGGATTAATTATGTCAATGGAACAAGTAGTTAACTTAGCGAAGCAAAGAGGTTTTGTTTTCCCAGGATCAGATATTTACGGTGGGCTCGCAAACACTTGGGATTACGGTCCCCTTGGTATCGAATTGAAGAACAACATCAAGAAAGCATGGTGGCAAAAGTTCATTCAAGAATCGCCGTATAACGTCGGTCTTGACTCAGCTATTCTTATGAATCCTAAAGTTTGGGAAGCATCTGGTCATATCGGCAACTTCAATGACCCGATGATCGACTGCAAAAAATGCAACACGCGTCACCGTGCAGACAAACTAATCGAGGATGCACTCGATGCGAAAGGTATTGAAATGATTGTCGACGGTCTGTCGTTCGACAAAATGGCCGAGCTAATCAATGAACACAAAGTTGCCTGTCCTACTTGCGGCGCTTTGGATTACACAGAAATCCGTCAATTCAACTTGATGTTCAAAACTTCACAAGGCGTTACTGATTCATCTGCAAACGAAATTTTTCTACGTCCTGAAACAGCACAAGGTATTTTCGTGAACTTTAAAAACGTTCAGCGTTCGATGAGAAAGAAATTACCTTTCGGTATTGCACAAATCGGAAAAAGCTTCCGTAACGAAATTACACCAGGGAATTTCACATTCCGCACGCGCGAGTTTGAACAGATGGAACTTGAGTTCTTCTGTAAACCCGGTGAAGACATGGAATGGTACGCGTTCTGGCGCGATTTTTCAAAACAGTGGTTATTGAACCTTGGTTTAACAGAAGACAATATGCGTCTGCGTGAACATGATGAAGATGAACTCTCCCACTACTCGAATGGGACTGTTGACATCGAATACAAATTCCCGTTCGGCTGGGGTGAACTATGGGGCATTGCGAACCGTACTGACTTCGACCTAAAACGGCATATGGAACATTCCGGTGAAGATTTCCACTACCTCGACCCTATAACGAACGAGAAGGTCGTTCCTTATTGTATTGAACCTTCTCTAGGTGCAGACCGTGTAACACTTGCGTTCCTCTGCGATGCGTTCGCTGAAGAGGAACTGGAAGGCGACGACAAACGAACAGTTCTCCGTTTCCACCCAGCATTAGCACCTGTTAAAGCTGCAGTTTTGCCTTTGTCAAAAAAACTCGCGGATGGTGCGGATGAAGTTTACGCCGAACTACGCAAGCATTTCAATGTCCAATACGATGATTCACAATCTATCGGTAAACGCTATCGCCGTCAAGATGAAATCGGTACACCGTTTTGCGTTACGTACGATTTTGATTCCGAAGAAGATCGTCAAGTAACTGTTCGTCACCGCGACTCTATGGAACAAACACGTATGCCCATTACTGATGTAAAAGATTACATTGCAAAACATCTTGAATTTTAATGTTAGCTAGTACAAAATGACACACATAAAACAATAGAAACTACCTGGCCGCCAAATCTCATTGGTGTCAGGTAGTTTTTCTTTAAAGATAGCTGATTATGTTCTTCAGTTTCAATGGAACGCATGGTTAGACGCTCTGTATCGATAAACAGCTTTCCCCCTCATCATTTCTACTATATTAATGCAATGAGATATTTTTGTATCAATGTTCGTAACGAGGCGAAATACTACCATCAGCTGCCGATTTCCCTTTCTAACTGATTCAAAAAACCCACCATATAGTCATGTCGCTGTTGTGCGAGTCTTTTCCCTCCTATTGTCACCATCAAATCTTTTAACAGTAATAACTTTTCGTGAAAATGTGTAACTGATGCTGTTTCCTTGCTACGATATTCTGCTTCGGACATATTTTCACGTATGATTTCATCTGTGTCATACAACTTTCTTCCCCTTGCTCCGCCGAACGCAAATGTTCGTGCAATCCCGATAGCTCCGATTGCGTCAAGCCGATCTGCGTCACGCACGATAGCCCCCTCGATGGATGTGATATCTTTCGCATTCCCCCCACTGAATGATACAGTAGCAATACAATCCTCCACTTTCTGAGATAGTTCAGCATTAGCACCAATGGACTGTAAAATTTCCAAAACGGAAGGATTTTCATTCGTTTTGTATTTAGCATCTTCTATATCGTGTAACAATACAGCAAAACGGACAACGTCCTGATTAACAGACGGTTCATGAATCATAATTTCTTCCGCATTTCTCATTACACGTTCAATATGTGCAAAGTCATGACTTGCATCAAAACTGTCATATATCCCCTTAACAATATTCCTGCATTTCACAATTAGTTGTTCCATTCAACCACTCCTGTAATATATTTAATATTTAAATAAAATTATGTCTGAATAATTAGGCATCTCATTGACGCACAATGTCGATTCATGTATAGTAAATACATCCATGCGTTTGATGGATAGGACATCGAATCGCCGAGGAGGAATGTACATGTACCAGGGAAAAGTGAAATGGTTCAGCAATGATAAAGGTTATGGTTTCATCGAAGCGGATGACGGAGAAGATGTGTTCGTCCACTTTACCGGTATTCTATCTGAAGGCTTTAAAACGCTTGATGAAGGACAGTCCGTATCTTTCGAAATCATCGAAGGGAACCGTGGTCCTCAGGCAGCGAATGTCTTAAAACTTGGTGATGAATGATTGAATGCAAAATCCCGCTGATGTAATTTCCAGCGGGATATTATTTTGTTATTTTATTCATTTCCTGACCTAGAAATTTAAGCTGTTCACCGATTGTACACGTGGTAATACAAAACTTATGCGATCCTGGCTTCCCTTTGTCTTTCGACAGTTGTGTTTTAAGGAAACAGCCTTCGCAATAGGTATCCAAAATTCCATCAATGTCATTCATGATGATTGTCTTATCCATTATAGAACCTCCCAAAAACACGATTCATTAATTTTAATACGCTTTGTAAATTGGTGCAACTATCTTAGATGATCGAGGTGTTACTAAATGATTGAATTATACGTTGATGGTGCAAGTGCGGGAAATCCTGGGGAAAGCGGAATCGGCATTTTCATAAAAGGTGAAGGTCATTTAATTAAGTTATCTGAACGCATTAATCCAACAGATAATCACACCGCAGAGTTCCTAGCACTATTACGCGGTGTGGAAGAGACAGCTAAATTGACATCTGGCGTAGTATCAGTGCGTTCAGATTCACAATTAGTCGTCATGGCCGTTGAAAAAGAATTTGTTAAAAATGAAAACTATAAAGAGTACTTGAAGAAAATACTTGAAATTGCTAATAAGTTTGACTTCTTTTTCATCAAATGGATTCCCGATTCCGAAAACCGTGCCGCAGATGCACTTGCGCGAGAAGCTATTCACAAAAAAGACTAAACAGATTCTGTTCAGTCTTTTTTGTTATGCTTTCATAAAGGTAACTGTACTTTTTAAAAAATCATACAACAGCCACTCGCAATCATCTTTTACAGCCCCTACATTTACAAGAATACTTTCCCCGCTAACATCATAAGGTACGTCAAATATAATTTGTTGGTGAATCCCATTATGCATTAATCCAGAAGCATGACTATGTCCATAAAAAACAAGGGATTTATCCGCTTCCTTGTAGATAGGCAGACGCGGCTCCCCACTCCACTTCCATTGATGTCCATGGATGATTTTGGCGCGATCAATATCAAGGCTCTCTGGCATTGTTGCTAATTTTTCTCTGAGGGGATTTTCTGTTTCAGTGATTAAAACAATCCGTTCTTCTTGATTTCCTCTGACGGAGAGGAATGGTAGCAGCTCAGTAAATCCCTCCGGAATAATCATTACGTCTTGAAGCTTCGTAAACTTCTTTTCCGTGATATCTCTTTTACTAATTATGCACTCATACAAATCACCTGTGCCAACAATAGTTGCTTCAGGTGATTTTACTACAATATCAGCGAGTACTTTTTCTAAATCTTCTTTTGATGAATGGATATCTCCAAGTAATGCATAATACAAATTTGTTTCCTCCATATCTTACTAATACACCTTAATTAAAAACCTTCTGTGTCAGCCCACTCGCTAATCCATTTATAAGCTTTCTTCAATGTGTAGAATAGTCGGTTCTACTTCATTTACTCATTTAAAATACTTTTGTCACAAGGATATCTTATCCTCGTTCAACTTCCGTCCCCACGTGTGAAATCCAATCACTGTAGCTACCAACATACAAACGGACAAATTCATAACCTTGCTGTTTAAGCATGGCATATAGCGGCGCCGCCGTTACGC
Organism: Sporosarcina sp. Y1004; assembly: GCF_057669665.1. Classification (NCBI taxonomy): domain Bacteria; kingdom Bacillati; phylum Bacillota; class Bacilli; order Caryophanales; family Caryophanaceae; genus Sporosarcina; species Sporosarcina sp. Y1004. The sequence continues at coordinate 115,084 of NZ_JBYHFQ010000002.1, forward strand.
CGCTTCCACAATAAACAGTTACCTGGTCGTTCGAATCAACAACCTTGTTCAATTCCATTTTAACTGCTTCATCTAGTTTGAAAATACCCGATTCTTTTAGTTGTTCCCAGTCAAAGTTCAATGCCCCTGGAATCCGGCCAGCAATTTGGTCAAGAGGTTCCGTATCGCCACGGAATCTCTCCGCTGATCGGGCATCTAGAAGGATATTAGCCGTTTTACCAGCGACCGTTTCTTCAACAAAATTTCTGGGAGCATAGATTGCTTCGTCCCATTCAGGTATTACGGAACTCGGTTGTGGCTGTGGTCTATTATTATCTACCGGAATGCCTGACTCTTTTATCACATCGAAACCTTCAAGCACAATAAATGACTTTTTGAATCCTGCATATTGTAACAACCACCATGCTCGTGCTGCAAATGGACTTCCCCCATCATCGTAAACGACGATTTGGTCATCGATGGATAATCCACTATCTCTGAAAAGCCTAGTGAGTGCTTCCTTCTCAGGTAATGGATGCCTTCCTGCCATTTTCGTCATATCAGACAAATCATGTTCAAGATTCCAGTAAATTGCACCTACTACATGATTTTCATCGAATTTCCGCTGTCCTTCGGTTGCATCTTTCAATGAAAAGCGGGTGTCTACCCATTTCGTCAATTCATAATTAATGTCTTCTACTGAAACAAAAACGTTTGGCACTCATACCAGCTCCTCTACTTGTATTTCCTCGTAAATAGTACGCCATACGCCCAGTTGCTCTGTGCTTTGAAGTAGTGTCCGTTCGGAAGTGATTTGATTCAGACTTTCTTTCAGCAAGTGTAATCTAAGTCCTTCCGCCTCACTGTCAATCCATTGATCAGTCCACTTTTCAAGGATTTCTTTTTCTTTCCCCAAGTACGTAGATGCATCTGTTTTCAGCAACTCTTCAAGCCGGTTTTTCAATATATCTCTTTCTCCACGCTCAAAGAAGGATTTTGGATTTTTAAATAATCTGTTCACACTGTTATAAACGTTCGGGTCCTCGAATGGTGTATCAAATGATAACATATCAGCATCTTGCGATTCATACGGTGATGGCGCAATCGATCTGTCCATATCGTTTAATTTGATAAATTCCATCCGTTGGCGTTCATTTAACTGCTTTTTCATAAAATTGAGCATCCGTAAATTAGTCACTTTCAGTTCCTGTGTCAGATCAAATCCAATCATTTGAACAGTTTCAGCAAGCGCTCCCTTCAGTGCCCGATCTGCCGAATTATTGACGAAGACGGATGGATTGTATGCCTCTTTAAAGAAATCACCGAAACGCAAAAATACACGTTGTAAAATATAGTAGACGAGTTCACTCAGCTCATTATGTGCAGATTTCGTAAGTACTGTCGTAAACTTTAATGCACAATGTTGTCGTATTTCTCCTTCAAGCTTGTTCAATTCTGCTAACCTTTCCGCTTTTCTTGTCATGTTCGTCTCAGTTCTCGTTATCAGCGAAGAAAGGCGTTCGATTGTTTTCATCGCTTCTTCTTTGAGCGCTTGGACCGCGAGTCCCTTCAATTCATGTTCAAGAAAATGATGGAATTCAACTTCAAATGGCGCCATGAACTCATCCATTTGATTTTCCAATTTCGCTTCAAGTGCCTGCAAGCTAGAAATACCATGAACCCTCGGATTTCGAATACCGAATTTCCTAAGTTCATCACCAACGAAATTCTTGACCTCATTTGCCTCTTCCTTATTGGAAGCTAAATCAATCGCATTCACAATGAAAAACATCTTGTCGAGTTCGAATGCATCTTTCACTCGTCCGAGTTGAACGAGGAATTCCCTGTCTGCCCTTGCAAATGCATGGTTATAGTATGTGACGAAAAGAATTGCATCTGCGTTTCGAATGTACTCAAATGCAACATCCGTATGGCGAGCATTGATAGAATCAGCTCCTGGTGTGTCAACCAGTGTAATTCCTTTTCGAGTCAATTCACAGTCATAGAAAAAGTCAATTGATTCGACAAAACAGCTTCGGTCTTCTTCTGCTACAAATTTGACGAATTCCTCCCGATCAACATTAATGACTGTACCAAGCATCTCTTTGTAAATGGAGTATCCTTTTTTGAAGGCGGTAATAAAAGCTTTATGAATGTGATAACTTTCATCAGTCAATTCCGAATTTAGTGCACCGTCCGCATTTTGAAATGCATCTTCCAGAGACACCGCGACGATACCAAGCGCTTCGAAGGAACGTAAAACGTCTTCCATCATCCGTTCTTGCGTTTTCAGTAGAATATCAGCCGTTCTATCTTTTTTACCTGGAGAAATTGGGCGAATCCTGTTTATGGCTGCTGTAGTTGGATTTGGAGAAACCGGTAATATATTTTCTCCCAGTAATGCATTGGAAAAAGATGACTTTCCAGCGCTGAATGCACCAAAAAGTGCAACCGTAAACTCTTGCCCATCTAGTCTGTCTGCTTTTTTCCGTAAATAATTAGCAGTTTCTAGAAAACCTGGGATCGATTCAACAGCATCTCCAATGTGATTGGCTTGACTGACAACAGATGCCGAATTATCCATTACTTCATAACTTTGTTCGTCTTTTTCAAACGGGGTTTCTACTTCATCACTTATTATTATTTCTTCGGCTTCGTTAAATTCAATAAGTTGTAGTTTTTCTTTTGTTTTCCACTGCTTGAGCAGTACTTCAACCTCTTCGGCTGATGCGTCCATTGCATAATCAAGTTTTGCCAATTGGTTTGCGACCTCATTGACTTGTTTGATTGCATATAATTTCTCATTCAAACGATAAACTTTCTGCTCTAGACTACCCGATTGCTCATCTCCATTCTTCAATGCAATTTGAGCCATAACATGTTTCCATTCATCGGTTATTCTGCGAAAAGCGGTATGAATAGTTGTTTTCATCCTTTCCGCATAATTTAGCACTGTATCTCCTGTAATTGTATCCGAAACATTGAATTCATTCTCAATATCAGCGAATGGTATCTCCATGTCGATTCTATCAATCTCAAGTGATCTGTCATCCGTTAAAATACCTGCGTCTTTTAATGACTTTTTCATAAGTGTTTTTAGATGAACTTCAATCTGAGCGTGTACGAGTTTACCCATATTATCAGCAAGAGCAATTTTTCGGCGTTCTCTTTCTTCCGCGGTTTTTTTTGCGCCAAATAGGATACCGACTTTAAAGCGAGACGACAATGACTCCAAATAAGCTTTTAACAGTTCTCGTGTTTCGTATGGAGTAATTGCCGCAACCTGCAGCAAGGCATTCCTCTCTGTTTCAAACGAGCTAGAAAATGCATCTCCCGAAAGTAGGTTTAGCATTTTCTTCGCCTCTGAAGTTTCTATCTCTAATTCCTCTTGCATAGCCCATTCATCTTCAGTAACGATCTCAGCAAAGTTATTTTTCCGCTCTATAATTTCATCAGATAAAAATTGTTTGTGCTCATCCTTTAATTTCAATAGGATCTGCCTAGCATTTTTCACGAGTTTCTCTTGCGAGTTATCCATTGAACTGTCAACAATGGATAACACATCACTAAAATCATTGAATGGATGCTTTAAGTCTTTCAAAGAAGTATAAAAAATTCCTTTGGGTATGACACCCCACATGCTAAATGAATCCTCGACTGACTTTTTAAAATCTACAAATGGCAATTCACTATCTCGATGTTTGTCAATTTGGTTAATGATTAAGTAGACGTTCTCGTTGTACCGCATTAACTCTTTAGTGAAACGGAAATTCAATTCCGATTGCACATGATTATAATCCATTGTGTAAAATACCAAATCGGCTAGATGAAGAGCGGACTCTGTGGATAAACGGTGCGCGTCATCAGTCGAATCAACGCCTGGTGTATCCATAACAGTGATTCCTTCTGGTAAATTGGAATCCGTGTGACCGATTTCAACAAGTGAAACCGCCACTCCATCCTTACTGAACGATTTTATGGCTGCAGGAAAACCGTGACCGCCATATTTTACGGCTGTGCCATCTGTCATATGAATAACAGCATAATCGGAGGCTGTTTTACTTATTTTGACGATATTGGCGCTCGTAGGTATTGGGCTCGACGGTAATAAGTCTTCTCCTGTCAAAGCATTGATCATTGAAGACTTACCGGCAGAAAAATGTCCTGCAAATCCAATTGTGTATTCTTTATCAATTAGTTTTTTAGCGAATAACACGGTCTTTTTATACCGGTCTTCGTCGTCATTCTTTTTAAATAAAAGTCCATATTCAGCTGATTCTTGTATAAGTTTATCCAATTCTGGCATTTAAGTCTCGATCCCTTCGTCAATTTCTCTTCTTATCATACCATTTTCGACGTCGATATTATGTACAAATTTTTCTGCCAATACTTTTTCTATCCTTGCATGAGTTTTATATTTTACAGGTGAACTTGGCATAAGGTCTATTAGAATAAAAGCAATCCCATTTGGCGTTGTTTGCCAACATTCGAGATTGCTCTTACTGTTATAAGTTATAAAGTCTTGTATATTTCTCTTCCAGGTAATCTGCCAGGTATTTGGCGTTTAATCCTTCACCCGTCGTGTCTCTGATAATGTCAAGTGGCTTTTTCATCTTACCGAATTTATGGACATGCTCCGTCAACCATTCAAGAATCGGTCCGAATTCACCTGTAGCGCATAACCCATCGAAATTAGGAAGATCTTTTAACATTGCGACTTTCAACTGTGCTGCATACATATAACCAAGCGCATAGGAAGGGAAATAACCGAACGATGCACCGGCCCAATGGACATCTTGCAAAACACCTTCACCGTTATTTTCGGGACGGATTCCAAGGTACTCTTCGTATTTATCATTCCAAATTCCCGGTAGATCCTTCACTTCGTAATCGCCGTTGAATAATCCTTTTTCGATTTCATAACGAATCATAATATGAAGCGGATAGGTCAATTCGTCTGCTTCAATCCGAATAAGGGACGGTTTTGAAACATTAATTGCACGGAGAAAGTCTTCGAGCGCAACATCTTCAAACTGTTCAGGAGATTCCCTTTTCAATAAATTGAAATTATACTTCCAAAAGTTTTCATTATGACCAACAAATTGTTCATAAAACAGCGATTGCGATTCATGGATTCCCATTGAAGTTCCATCCGCAACCGGTAAACCTTCTAATTCAATACTAATATTTTGCTCATATAGTGCATGCCCACATTCATGAATCGTCCCGAACACAGCCGAACGAAAATCATTTTCATCGTATTTTGTTGTGATACGGACGTCGCCGATATTTATGCCTGTTGCAAATGGATGAACGGTTTCATCCAAACGACCCGCTTCAAAATCGTAGCCAAGTTGTTTCAATACCTCATGACTGAACGATTTCTGATTTTCTTTCGGGAAATGTTTGAATAGAAAAGACGTTTCGGGTTGATTATTCAACTCTGAAATTTTCTTTACCAACGGCACAATTGTTTCCTTCAGTTGGTTAAAAACCTCATCGATAATATCCGTTGTCATCCCCGGCTCGTATTGATCAAGAAGTATATTGTAAGCATTATCACCTTCATTGCCCCAATAGCCGATAAACTTTTTCGTAGTTGCAACAATTTTTTCAAGATATGGGAGGAACATATCAAAATCGGATTTATCTTTTGCCTCTTCCCAAGCCGATTCTGATTGAGAAGTCAGGACAACAAATTCACGATATTCTTCTGCAGGGATTTTTTCACTCAAGTCGTAGACTTTTTTCACTTCTTCAACCGTTTTTAATAATATCGGGTTAAGCGTTTCTTTTCTATTGCCAAGTTCTTCGAGGTAACCCTTCATTTCTGCAGATACACTCAATTTGAATAGCTCCGTAGACAAGGTGCCAACAGCTTCCGATCTCGCTGAAATCCCTTTTTTCGGCGCTCCTGTACGCATATCCCAATACATGATTGAAATCGCTTCCGAATATGCACTCATTTTTTTTAACAACGCCACAAAATTCTCTTCAGTAGACAAATTCATTCCCCCTCTTTTACTATATTGGACTCAATACTATCATAATTTGGTTAAATATAGTTTTCCAAATGAATATCGTTGCTAGTATATCTTCAAATTCACTAATTAATATTCTAAACCCTCTTTATTCATTACCCTCAATCTAGACAATTCATTGTATCGACCTACTTATTTCAATCAACTAAAAAGGACGCCCAACTGGACGTCCTCGTTTGTTAATTGAAAAACCTTATATGATATACATTGAAAACCCTGGTTAAAATCTTAGTTCGTCATCTTCATTTTCACTGGGAAAATACCTTCAATTTCCGCTTTCATTTCTTGTTCTTTTCCTTCAAGCAGAAGGTGAACTGTCCCTGAATCATCCGATGTACGTATAAGACGTCCCGCCCCCTGGCGTAATCTAAGCAACATGAAGGGTACATCTACTTCACGGAATGGATCAGCAGCATACTGGCGTCTCGCGTCGAACAATGGATCTGAAGGCGGTAATGGCAAGTCATATATAATGACACGCGTTAAAGCATCTTGAGGAATATCAAGTCCTTCCCATAAATGGTAAGAGCATAACACAGGAACTATTTTTTGTTGAAAATCACGTACGATTGAAGATAATTCCCTCTCTCCCTCGAATGCGATACTTTTTTTCCACTCCACAGGTACTTTTTCCTTGAATTGATTCATTGCCCGCTCTGATTTAAAGAGAATTAGTGTTTGTTTACCATCTTTTAAAAGTTCAAGTGCTTGTTTTGCTTTCCCACCCGCTTCAACATCTGTTGCGAGCACTTCCATTACTTCATCATAATCAAATGGTGAATCCACAGAAAATGATAGGTAGTCATGAATGCCCAGCCCGTCAGCTAAATAGTTAAACGTTTCACCAACCGATAAAGTTGCTGATGAAAAAACAATCGGGGTATTCGATGAAAACAGTTTTTCCCTTAATATATCTGTTACAAGACGCGGCATAATAACGAGCGTCGATTCGTCTTGACGGTTCTCAAGCCAGTCTACTGCGTCATTATTAGAAGTAAAGAGTTCCATCGAGTAGATATATTGATCTAGGTATTCTTCGACCATTCTTAAATCGTATTCCGGAATTATATACAATTCGCCTTCGAAAACGAATTCTTCAAGGAGTGCATTTGAAATCTTCACTACCTCTTTACCGATTTCAATAAGAGCCGGTGCTTTTTCGATAGCTCTACGTTCATTACCGGTTTCATCCGCGTGAACATTCAGCAATGCAAAAAATGCTTCATGAGAATCAATTAAACGTTCCATGAGTAGAAGAGTTGTTTCCCTTATACGATCAACCATTATTCGCTCTAGCAAATTTAATAGGGTACTGTTTTGAACTTCATATGTCAATGCCCGCTGTGCTGAATATTCAAGAAGATGGCCTTCATCGAATACAATCATAGATACTTCAGGCAATAACGGTAACTGTCCCTGACGTTTCCTAGAATCTTTCGTCCAAATATGTTCCATATATGAATCGTGTGAGCAGATAATTAGTTCAACAGCTTCACGATAATGATTTCGGTGAATAGTTTGACCGCATCGGTTTCGGATATCACATGCAGCACATTGCTGGATGGGGTGAAAATTCACTGTCTTCCATTCTTCATCACTCATGTCCGGATAATCTGAACGCACACCATAAGGACCTATTGATTGTAAAGATGCATTACCATAAACGAAATCTGGTAGTCCATCAGCTAAGACATCAATATAATCCTCATCAATCGTATTACCTGCTTCTTCTAAACGTTTTAGACAGAGGTACTGATCTCGTGATTTGGCAAGGCGTACATCTATATCAAGACCAAGTGCTTCACTAATTTTACGAATATCACCGTCTTCTTTTACAAGCTGATCGATGAGCGTTTCATCCGCACATGAGATGAGGGCTGGTTTACCTGTATAACGAGCATAGGCAATTGCAGGGAGCAAATAAGCGATTGTTTTCCCTGTCCCTACACCTGCTTCAGCGAACAATACCTTCTTTTCCTTCAATGCCTGCTCAATTTGGAAAGCCATATAAATTTGTTCATCCCTGCATTCAAAACCTTTTTCAGTTAGATCATCGTACAATGTATCCCCTATCCAATCATTCAAGGATTCATAGAACGATTTTTCTTTTGATAACGGGAATGGCATCTTACTTTTCATCGTATACCCCTTCCTATTTACATGCAAAAGGAAGAGGAGTTTCCCTCTTCCGCATATTATCAGTTATTGACGTTGTCCCCAGAATTGATACAAGTCAGTTCTAATAAAACCATTGAATAATTTTCTCTTTTTCGTTGCTCGATGACCGTATAGTTTTTCATAGTTTTCTAATGAAGACAACATATAAACTGACCACGAAGGATAATTTTTCATTACTCGGCCAAGTTCGTGCGTAATTTCTTCGGCTTCTTCAACTTCACCAAGTCGTTCACCGTATGGTGGATTTCCGACCATTACGCCATTTAAGCCGTCCACAGTCAAATCCCGTACATCACACGTCTGCCATTTGATCAAATCTGCAAACCCAGCACCCGCCGCGTTTTCCCGTGCGACGTTAATCATTCTCGGATCATAATCTGACCCTGTAATATCAAGTGGCTGATCATATTTAGCGACATCTTCCGCTTCTTCCCGAACCTGATCCCAAATATTTTTGTTGATCCACGGCCACTCTTCACTTAGGAACTCGCGGTTGTATCCCGGTGCAATGTTTTGCCCTATCATCGCGGCTTCTATCGCAATTGTTCCTGAACCGCAGAACGGATCAACGAAAGGCCGATCAGGATTCCAGCGTGAAATTTTCACAAGTGCTGCTGCTAATGTTTCTTTTAATGGTGCATCACCTTGCGCGAGTCTGTAACCGCGTTTATGCAAACCTGTTCCACTTGAATCAATTGTCAATGTCACTTTATCTTTTAAAATTGATACTTCTAATTTGAATAAAGGACCCGATTCATCAAAAAAGCCGATTCTTTTATAAGCAATTTTTAATCGTTCTACAATTGCTTTTTTCACAATTGCTTGGCAATCAGGAACACTGTACAATGTAGATTTTACTGATTTACCTGCAACTGGGAATTCTGCGTCGACCGGCAGAAAACGTTCCCATGGAATTGCCTTCGTCTGTTCGAAAAGTTCATCGAATGTTGTAGCTTGGAACTCGCCCGCAACTATTCGGACACGGTCCGCTACGCGAAGCCACAGATTTGTTTTCGCAATCGCCAATTCATCGCCTTGGAAGAAGATTTTACCGTTTTCTGAAGTTGTTTTAAACCCAAGTGCTTTTACTTCATCCGCAACAAGTGATTCAAGTCCCATTGCAGAGGTTGCTACTAATTTAAATTCAGTCATGCGTTTCCAACTCCAATCCTATACCTTCAATCATACCCATAAATTCATACCTTTTTTAATAAAAAAACAAATTAATTGCATTTCCTTGAAAATATAACTAGATTCTAAAATAAGCTTGCTCATTAAACATCCTAACAAATCCAACTGTATTTATCGAAGCCTTAAAACGTAAATACATATCAAAATTAGATGTATTCTCCGCATTCAAACCACCACTTAAAGGCGATAAGATTTCCTCTAGATAAATTCCAACCATAACGTTTTCACTCATTAATTTTCCAAAAGAAAAGCTCCCCATGTTTCAGGAGAGCAATCATTGTAATAATAATACCATAGGAAATTCGATAAGCCATGTTTTGTTCCCGTGTACTCAAACGGCTTGCGCCTCGTACTAAGGGTGGTAATCATCTATCTACAAGCAAAAAATTGCTTGTCTCTTCCTCAGTTCATTTCCTTCGGAAGAGTGCCCCTACCATAGTTTGGGTTTCTCACTCGTGGGGTTTACCGCGTTCCATCTGACCCGTTTCCGAATCAGCTACGTCACTGTGGCACTGTTCAGGGAACCTCATCCATATCCGAAGACTTAGGATTTATTCCCGCCGTCAACGCGCGATGCGCGAAGCCACGGCTTATTCTTTCGCCGAGCACGAACACTACGGTCATCTCAGATCCGTGTGAGCATGGACTTTCCTCTACAACATAGGATGTTGCAGCGATTACCTAAATTTGCACTATGATATCTACAGTATACCTTACTTTTAAGTCTTTTACAATAATTAATTAGGCTAATATATTATTCTTGATCGAAAAGTTTACTTCCGAATACATGTTTCTCCAAATTTGAGATCCTCTTTAGCAAATCAAAGTTAGTTGTGCCAGCGCTTCCAGCCGCAGGTCGCTTTTGAGCAGACTCTAATTCTTTTTGCATCCTAGACTTTTCTTGTTGCAAATCCATAATTGTTTTTTTAAAAGCCTCATAATCATGAATAACATCATCTAGGAAGAGATCGACTTCTTCCTGGTTGTAGCCTCGAAGGCCCGTTTTAAATTCTTTCTCAAGAATTGTTTTTGAATCCAATTTAGTATCCATGAAAATCGCCCTTCCGTCTCTGTTTATATACGGTCAATTATACCATATAGTGACTGACCTTGTCTTTTTAAATAGGTTGATTAATAGTTCCCTGTCGATTTGTGCGCTTGCCCGGGAAATAATTTTCTGTTTATTCTAATTTCCCTCTTCAAAAAGTCATCTTCTGAACGAATCCGAAATTTTTCTGTTAAATTGGTGGCCTCTTTCAAATACCTGATGGCTTCCTGCGTCGAGTCCAATGCTTTATTTAACTCTTTCAGCTTATGCTCATATAGCTTCGCTAATTCCTCCAATGCGATAATTCGTTCACGACCAGTAAGTTTAGCCGCCGCTATCGTAAATGAAGAAACTGCCTCTTTATAAGCCTGTTCCTTTTTCAAAATAAAGCCAAAGTAAAAATGTGTTATGGGATGATGTACCCCATATTCTGTTATCACACGCTCAAAGATTTGTTTACTTCGATCGTGAGACTTCAAATCACCAAACCATTTCCCAATATTCGTATGCGTTATTGCTGATTCAGGAATATCCATTTTCAATAGCAAATCAGTAGAGCGTATATAAAGTGCAACAAGTGAAAGTATATCCCACTCATTATGGACGAGTATTTTCATAAGAAGATCCGCACGACCATTTTTCACTGCATCCTGATAGATGATTGGTGCCATATGTCCGGGCATATCTCCTTCGCGAAAAAAACCGAGCTGTTCTTCCTCTATGGCCGGTAGTCTGAATGTAGCCATTTCACCCTTCCAAATCCGTCTAGAACCGTGCAATAAATCAATTTGTTTATGCTTTATAAGCGGAGGTAATTCTTTGCGGTTCATCGTCCACCTTGTTTCAACCATTGGAATATCAAAACTTTTTCCATTATACGTAACGAGGGTCACCGGCTTTTTCCATAATCCCGTTTCATAAAGAAATGCAGTTTCGTGATCTGGACCTGGAAGTACATACTGCGTCATTTTAAAAGATGATGCTGTCTGTTCCATAAAACCCATTAGAAAAATCAGTGTACCAGCACCTTTTAACCCAGTGGTTTCTGTATCAAAGAACAATAGAGGCTTAGAAAAATCAGGAGAAAGCGGATGTACTTCACCCGAATCCCCCCATTTTTCAAGCATTGACTTTAAACCAGCCAGAATAATATGTCCGTGCCGATAGTCCGTGTTGTATTCAATAACACGCTTGTAGACAATGCCGTGTTTATTTACGACCTTTGTCAAACCCGCATCAAGCCATTGTTGTTCATAAGGCGGTGGTTGTGGAACATTCTTTACAACTTCAGAATCATTCTCAAGAATCTTGCTCTGGTCTTTTTTCTTCAATAGTTTCTTCATTTGCATTAATTTCTGTTCATAAGACATTGGATTCTCCTCCCGCCAATGTGTGTAGAAGAGAACCAACGTCTTTTTTCATACCCATTCCCGCTTCTTGTGCACCGATACAAACTGGACAACCAGACTCACAACGACAGCTAGATACATGATTAGCCGCTTGGCGGAGCAGTAAATCCCACTGTTCAAAGATTTTTTCACTCAGACCAATCCCCCCTGGATAACTGTCATATATGAAGAACGTCGGCATTCCAGTATGAATGGCTTTTACTTGTGGTACTACATGTACATCTGTCTTATCGCATCTGACGAATAACGGGATAAAAGATTGGATGGCATAAGCCGCTCCCGTCATTGCATCCGTTAATCCAGCACGCGTCCACCCTTTTGGAATATCGAAAGTGAACCAAGTTGACGATGTATGCAATTCCTCCGCAGGTAACGAAATCGGACCTGAACCAATATTATCATGCGTATCGAATCTGATTTTCTTAAAGATCGTTGGAATCGCAAGAACTGCAATGTCACCATAAGCTGCATGATTATCACCGAACTGTTCTACATTATCCTCATTCATCACTTTCAGTTCAACTGCAAGATTTGCATCCGTAAAGTAATCGACATCAACTTCACTAACATATGCCTTCTTTTCCGCCCAATCGAGTTCCTCAACTTGAAACTGTGTGCCCTGATGAATATAGATTGCTTCTTCGTGGAGCAAAGTCATCGCACTGAAACGATCCATCTCCCCAATTACCTTTGTTTCTTTTGGATAGGTTTTATCAATAATGATAACGTTTTCCTGCGATGCAGAACGAAGGCTGATTTCACTAGTTGGAAAACTGTCTGTCATCCAATGCCATTTGTCTGTGGTTTTTATCAATATACCTTCGCTTTCCAAGAATGCGAGCAATTCCTGTACTTCGAATTCACCATAGGTCTCTGTAGATGAAAAGGGTAGCTCGAATGAGGCACATTTGAGGTGGTCCATTAAAATAAACATATTATCCGGATGTATTCGTACTTCTTCGGGCGTTTGTCCCAGAAGATAGTCGGGATGTTCAATAATGTATTGATCAAGCGCTAAAGATTGTGCAACATAAATTACAAGCGCTTCATCTTGCCGCCTCCCAGCACGACCCGCTTGTTGAAATGCACTTGCAATATTTCCCGGGTAACCGGTCATAATACAGGCTTGCAATTGTCCGATGTCAATGCCCAGCTCAAGTGCATTCGTGCTAACTACGGTACGAATATCACCATCGCGAAGCCCTTTTTCAATTTTACGACGTTCTGAAGGTAGATAGCCCCCTCTATACCCCATAACCGTTTCATCGAATAATTTCTTCTTCGTTAAAGCTTTCATATACGTGACAAGCATCTCGACCCGTACCCTACTTTTTGCAAAAATGATTGTTTGGATGCCCTCATTGTATAAGAGCTTGGCGATATCCCGCACTTCAAGCACTGCACTTCTGCGGATACCGAATGTCGGATGGACGACTGGTGGGTTATAGAAGACGAAATGTTTCTTCCCAGCAGGTGCCCCGTTATTGACGATCACTTGCATCTCAGAGTTTATGAGCGACTCAGCTAATTCCTGCGGGTTCGCGATTGTTGCAGATGTGCAGATAAATATCGGATCACTTCCATAATAGTTACAAATACGCTTCAGTCTTCGTAATACATGTGCTACGTGACTGCCGAAGACACCTTTGTAAGTATGCAACTCATCTATAATGACGTATTTTAAGTTTTCGAATAATGAAACCCACTTTGTGTGATGAGGCAAGATTCCTGAGTGGAGCATATCTGGATTAGTCAGTACAATATGTCCGGACTTCCGGACTTTTGAACGTAATCCAGGAGCAGTATCGCCATCATACGTATAACTGAGGATTGTCTCTCCACTTGCTTCTATTAGATCATGGAGATCCGCAAGCTGATCTTGCGCTAACGCTTTTGTCGGAAACAGATAAATTGCCCTGGAAGTATCATCTTCAAGGATACAATCCATAACAGGCAAATGATAACATAAGGATTTTCCGGATGCTGTCGGAGTCACGGCTGTGAACGACTTTCCTGACGAAGCCAGTTCGTAGGCTTCTCTTTGATGACTGTATAACTTATCAATGCCTTTAGATGAAAGTGCTTTAATGATTGACTGATGAAGTTTGTCTGGAAATTCTGCGTACTTCGCTCCTTTACTTGCTATCGTTTTATAATGAATGACATTATCCGAAAATGATGGATCAGAACGTAGTATTCTTAATACTTCGTGAACCGCAATCTTCTTTGTCATTTCCTATCTCCTTCTTGCTCTAGATGCAGAGCGTCCAGAATAGTCTTCAATGTATATTCTGCAGAATTGATAGAAAGGATAAATCTTTTTTTGCCGGTCTTTTGATAAAATGATTGCACGATGAATTGCTTCATTGAGTCGTTCAGTGTTTCAATTTGAATCGGATGAACATATTTAGGTTTTGCAGTCTTGATAAATTGAGATACTTCCTCCGTCCATTCATCGAGCAGTGTATGGTATTTATCCGCATAAGGTTTCACTTCTATAAAAAAGTCAGGTTCCCGGCCGAGTTCCCTCATATATGTGAGTCTTTCAAAACATTCTTTACAGACAGAAAGTAGTTTTTCTGTTTTCTCTATTAAATTTATCAAATTCTTTCATCCTTCCCTTGCATTCATTCAATTTTATCAGATATGAAGCCGATTCACCAAATAATGACGAACATATATTCCCAAAGGTCTATCAAGTCCTTTTTAATAAAATTTCAATTAAACATGATAAGACCTCAATTGCGTTACTCCTATTACATCATCTCATTCAATTCTCTCAGAGAATCAACTAAATATCTACTTTTCTCAAATTGCAGTACAATGAAACTTTCTTGGCGGGAAAGAAATTATTGTTGAACCATATTATTGGTTGCAACTTTCCCTTTTCTATTCCGTCTAATCCTTGTGGTATAATGGTCAGATGTGAGGTGGTATCTATGACAATACGCTATCCGAACGGCAGGAAATATATACCCGTTCAAAGAAACGTAGCTCAAAAAAAAATCGATCTTTCTTTCAGTAATCGTGGTAAGTCGTTAGAGGATGAACTGAATGAAACCAATGAATACTATTTGAGTCGCGGTATTGCTGTCATTCATAAAAAACCTGTGCCCATACAAGTCGTAAACGTGAATTATCCTGCAAGAAGCGCCGCTGTCATCACAGAAGCTTACTTTCGGACACCGTCTACAACAGACTTTAACGGAGTGTGGCAAGGGAAGTATATCGATTTTGAAGCGAAGGAGACAAAAAGTCTAACCTCCTTCCCTTTACAAAATATCCATGACCACCAAGTGGTTCATATGAAATCTGTTGCGAAACAAAATGGAGTTGTATTTTTCATTATAAAGTTCACTTCGCTTGACCGATATTTTATCGTCCCCTATCATAATTTTGAAATGTATTGGGAGAGAATGCAGACAGGCGGTAGAAAATCAATCACACTTACAGAGTTTGAAACTATGGCGATAGAAGTTTTCCCTAGTTTCAACCCTAGAATCGAATATTTACAAGCGGTGTCGGATATTTTATCGTCACCTAACGAAGCTACTGAAAGGCAGGAAGAGATATGAGCGAAAATATAAATTCAAGAACTGCTAGACGAAAGAGCATGGAGGCAGAACGTACAAAAAAGAAAGATAAAAAGCCGAAACAAAAGAAGGGCATCTTTAAAAAGTTAATTCTTGCAGTTATTGCAGTCGGATTTGTCATTCTCATCGGTGGTGCTGGCCTGTTCACTTTTTATGCAAGTTCGGCACCCGATTTAGATGAAAATCTTTTGAAGGACCCTCTATCATCTGAGATTTTGGATAAAAATGATAAAGTTATTTATAAGTCCGGAACAGAAAAAAGAGAATTTGTTCCTTATAGCGAAATTCCAAAAATTATGGAAGACGCCATTCTGGCTACGGAAGACATTCGATTCTATTCCCACCAAGGAATGGACTTTTGGCGACTCGGTGGGGCAGTCATTGCAAACTTCCGAGATGGATTCGGTTCACAAGGTGCAAGTACCCTGACACAACAGGTCATTAAGAACTCATTCCTTTCCACAGAAAAAACCCTTAAAAGGAAAGCACAAGAAGCATGGCTTGCCAATAAACTTGAACGCAAATATGAAAAAGAAGAAATCTTTGAAATGTATTTCAATAAAATCCTGATGTCCGGAAATAATTATGGTTTTGGAACAGCTGCCAACTATTTTTATGGTAAAAAATTGAATGAACTTGAATTACACGAAGTCGCTATGTTAGCAGGGTTACCGCAAAGTCCAAACGGATACAATCCATACAAAAATCCAGATCGTGCCAAAAAACGCCGTGATATTGTACTCGGGCTAATGCACCAGCATGAAAAAATTTCTAAAGAAGAAATGGAAGCGGCAATAGAAATTCCTGTAACAGGCACACTTCTTGCTGAAGAGAAAAGGAAAGCTAATGACAATACAAAATATGCTGCATTTGTCGATATTGTATTAACCGAACTGGAAGATGCAGGAATGCAAGACATACTTTCAGACGGTGTCACAATTCATACAACATTAGATGTGGAGGCTCAACAGGCTGTCGAAAATGCTCTCAAATCAGACATCTTCGCTAATGACAAAATGCAAGGTGCTTTAACTGTCCTAGATACGAAAACTGGTGGAATCGTGGCAATTGGTGGAGGTCGAAATTTCTCAACAGGACTTTTAAACTTTGCCGCTGCTGAAAAACGTCAACCAGGTTCAGCTATTAAACCGATTATTAATTATGGTCCTGCAGTTGAATATTTGAATTGGTCAACTGGTCAGACTATGCATGATGAAGCATACAATTATAAAGACTCCAAACCTGCACAACCCGTTCGTAATGTGGATAGAAAATACAAGGGTACAATTACAATGCGTGAAGCGCTAGCTACTTCACGCAACGTCCCCGCAGTGAAAACCTATGAGGAAGTCGGTCGAAAGAAAGCAGTAGATTTTGCGGCTAAACTCGGTTTAGATTTCAAAAATGAATACCCTTCGAATGCGCTAGGAGGAACGGATGAATTTTCTACAATTGAAATAGCGGGTGCTTATACCCCATTCGGTAATGGTGGTATTTACACAAAGCCACATTCCATTAAAAAAATTGTTTATCGTGATGGGGTAACTGATCTTAACATGACTCCCAATCCTGTTGAAGTTATGAAAGATTCAACAGCTTATATGATTACAGATATCCTTCGAGACGTTTTCACTGGCAATGGTACTGGAAAACGAGCAGCCATTCAAGGGCTAGATGTAGCCGGTAAAACGGGTACAACTAACTTCTCAAACAAAGGTGGAGCACAGGATTCTTGGTTTGCGGGTTATACGACCGACTACACAATTGCAGTTTGGGGCGGTTATCAAGATCGTTCTGCAATGGAGAGTTTTGAAGGGGAACGATACGTCCCACAAGATTTGTTTAAACAAGTTATGTCATCCATATCTTCTGGGAAAAATACAGCACAATTTAAAAAACCCTCCTCCGTTGAAGAGGCTACAATTCAATATGGTTCAGATCCACTTATTCTAGCAAGTTCCTCCACACCATGGAACTTAAAACGGACGGAGTTATTCGTACGCGGGACAGTCCCTGTAGAAGTTGCTAGAGAAAAAATCATCGAATTGGAAGCGCCAAACAGTCTAACAGCTGAATATGACAGTGCCTCCAGTTCTATTAAATTGAATTGGGCCCATAATGCTTCTGACTTTGGCGATATAGAAGATAACGTCGAATTTACCGTATTAGTAGGAGTAGATGGTGGGGATATGCAGGTAATGACAACAACCGGAGATACTTCCGTCACGTTCTCTGGCGCAGAATCAGGCAGGAAATATACATTCTCTGTAATTGCCAAACTCGGTGACTTACAAAGTGGCGCAGCATCTACAACGGTGCAAATCGAAGATGTTGTTGAAGACATACCTGAAGTTGATGAGGATGAAGTAGAAACTGAAAATCCTGACGGTGAAGAATGGAAC
The DNA here is from genome assembly GCF_057669665.1 of Sporosarcina sp. Y1004. Classification (NCBI taxonomy): domain Bacteria; kingdom Bacillati; phylum Bacillota; class Bacilli; order Caryophanales; family Caryophanaceae; genus Sporosarcina; species Sporosarcina sp. Y1004. Next base: position 132,925 of record NZ_JBYHFQ010000002.1, read on the forward strand.
AATGAGAATAACAATGGCAATAATGAGAATAACGAGAATAACGAGAATAACGAGAATAACAATAATAACAATGGCAATAATGGGAATAACGGCAACAATAATGGAAATAACGGGAACAACAATAATGGAGATGGCACAGGCGATGGTTCTGTTATTGATGATGGAACGATCCCTGATCCAAATGTTGGTACAGAGGGTACAGAGGGCACATCTGACGATAGTAACCCATAATCAAAAATGTATCAAACTCCTTTAAATGTGTTATTAGTCAATTGTGGAAATGCCATGAAATCCAGACATAAAAACAGAACCTCAGATGCAAAACACATCTGAGGTTCTGTTTTTTAATTCTTTTGTATTGAAAGTCTTGCAGTTTTCTTTTTTGTTTCCGTAAAGAGCGCATCCAATTGAATATAAGCATAATGACTGGCTATTTTATCTTTTACAAACTCAAAACGTTCCTCACCATTCAAAGGTAAAAGTGTATAAACAACCTTTCCTTTACGGTCATCAAACTTACTTCCACCTTGCTCAAGCAAGATATTGTAATTCTCAATTGCCGACTCCATTAACTCTACGGCTTGATGATCTTTTTGTTGATAAAAAGTCTCTATTTCTTCACGAACTGTCTCCCATTTATCAAAATAGGGAGTTAGCAGCTCTTTGTTGATAGGGTTTACTTCACTCAGCATTCTCTTTCATCCTTTTCTTTCCTTCTCTGCATAACGGCAATAGCGGACAAACGTTGCATCCAGGGTTTTGCGCCTTGCAGTGGTATCTACCAAAAAAAATTATTTGGTGATGCGTATCTGTCCATTTATTAATCGGAGTCCATCGCATAATTTTCTCTTCAACTGCAAGGGGCGAGTCTTTCCACCTATTCATTCCTAGTCGTTTCGCTACACGTTCAACATGTGTATCGACAGCAAGAGCAGGTATACCAAAAGCATTTGACACGACCACATTTGCTGTTTTACGACCCACTCCTGGAAGCGTCATCATGACATCCCTATTCGGGGGTACCTCCCCATCATAATTATCAATCAACAATTGACTCAGTGCTTGAATATTTTTCGCCTTATTCCGGAATAATCCAATTGACCTGATATCCCCTTGCAGTTCCTCGACATCAACCGCAAGATAGTCCTCCGGTGTTTTATATTTTTTAAATAGTTCCGCCGTTACCCGATTCACTAAAACGTCCGTACATTGAGCAGATAGAAGCGTCGCTATTGTTAATTCAAAAGGATTGTCATGCACCAATTCACAGTGCGCGTCTGGAAACATTTCACCGAATTGCTCCAGACAAAATCCCCATTGTTTTTTCGTCAGCATGGTATCCCACCTAATCCCGTTCTTCCAGCCAATTATAGAATGGAACACGTTTTACCGAAACAGTTTTTTCATTTTGCTGAGATGGTCGCGGTCCTACCGTTCGGAAAGACTTTGTTTGACGTTCAACATCAGACATTGTTTTAACATTTTTCTTCTTCCACTCGAAAAGAATCCGATCGATATACCGCAGACTAAGTTTTTGAGCAATAACAGCTTCTTTTAATGCTGCACGGATAATTTCAACAGTATGGCCATCATCATCAAGCCACATCGTTATTGATTCGCATTCCATTGGTGACAAAAACCGTCCAAATTCTTGTTCAAATAGCGAAAAAATTTCTCCTTCTGCATTCTTATGGGTCTCTTCCTCAACCTCATTTGTCGCAAGCTCAATATGATCAACTAAACGATTCCAGAGTGGTAGCAAAGAGAATGTCTCATACAATACACCTTTTTGATCCTCATTTTGACCAATTTGGAGAAAACCGCGTTGCATCAGGCGTTGTAATACCATGGATACTTCGTTTTCAGACAAATCCATTCGACTAGTAAAATCAGTAGGTGTTGGGAAATGATTCCCTTCTGATTTATAAGCCGTCATATGCATGATTAGCATCGCGTCCAAATCTTTTATTCCAAGACTCTTATAATGGTGAAAAAAAAGCTGGGAAATGTTAACATTTCCCTGCTCAATCCAAATCCGGAGTCGTTCTTCGTGTTGCATGACCGAACCCCTCTCTTCTATTAAAATCAAAAAGTTTTAAGGGTACAATCTATTCAATAGACGTGGGAATGGAATCGTTTCGCGAACATGTTCCACACCTGAAATCCATGCGACTGTACGCTCAAGACCAAGTCCAAATCCTGAATGTGGAACTGCTCCGTATTTACTAAGATCCAAATACCATTCATAAGCAGATTCATCAAGGTTGTGTTCTTTAATTCGTTGTTTCATCAGCTCATAGTCATGAATACGTTCAGATCCGCCAATAATTTCTCCATAACCTTCGGGAGCGATTAAATCAGCACACAAAACAACATCGTCCCTTGTAGGATGCGGTTGCATGTAGAAGGGTTTAATACCTATCGGGTAATGTGTGATGAATACAGGTGAATCATAACTTTCTGCAATTGCTGTTTCGTGTGGCGCTCCAAAGTCTTCTCCCCATGTAATATCATCAAATCCGTTTTCATTCAAAAATTTGATAGCATCATCGTATGAAATACGCGGGAATGGTGCTTGGATTTTTTCAAGTTTAGACAAATCGCGGCCTAGTCTTTCTAATTCAATTGCACAGTTTTGCAAAACTGATTGAATAACATGCGTCACATACTGTTCCTGTACTATCAAGCTTTCATCAAACTCGACAAAAGCCATTTCAGGTTCAATCATCCAAAACTCGATTAAGTGACGACGTGTTTTCGATTTTTCTGCACGGAATGTCGGACCGAACGAGAATACTTTTCCAAGTGCCATCGCTGCAGCTTCCATATATAGTTGACCTGATTGCGAAAGGTATGCATCTTCATCAAAATATTTTGTTTGGAACAATTCTGATGTGCCTTCTGGAGAAGAACCTGTCAATATCGGTGGATCTACTTTGACAAATCCGTTCATATGGAAAAACTCATATGTTGCACGAATGACTTCGTCACGAATTTTCATTACTGCATGCTGTTTACGTGAACGGAGCCATAAATGGCGGTGATCCATTAAAAATTCTGTACCATGCTCTTTCGGCGTGATTGGATAATCTACCGCTTCATGAATGACTTCAATATCTTTCACTTGTAGCTCGTAGCCGAAAGTTGAACGCTCGTCCACAGTTACTTCTGCTGTAATATAAAGTGAACTTTCTTGTGTAATTGACTTTGCTTTAGCAAATAGATCCTCGCCAACCGCTTCTTTAACGACTACTCCCTGTACGAATCCAGAACCGTCACGAAGTTGTAGAAATGCAATCTTCCCGCTAGAACGTTTGTTGGCTAGCCATCCACCAATACGAACTGTTTCGCCTGCATGGTTTGGCATTTCATGTATCATGATTGTTTTCATAATAACCTCCAAGAATTTAATCTCCGTTTTTATTCTTTCCAGTTTGCTTCTACAAATACACGAATTCGTCGAATCGCTTCTTCCAACAGTTCGATTGATGTTGCATAAGACAAGCGAATTGTATCAGGTGATCCAAAACCAGATCCCGGGATAACAGCGACATTTGCTTTCGTCAATAATGCCTCTGCAAATTCATCAACGTTAGCAAACCCTGTTTTATTAACTGCTTCAGATACTTCAGGAAGTAGATAGAAAGCGCCTTGAGGTTTAATCACGTTAAATCCAGGAATTGCCGCTAATTGCGGGTAGACCCGTTCCATACGCGATTCAAAATCTGCACGCATTGTTTCTACTGTATCTTGAGGACCATTATAAGCCTCGATTGCAGCATATTGAGAAGTCGTCGTAGGATTCGATGTCGAGTGACTCGCTAAACTCGTCATGGCACTTACTACTACCTCATCCCCTGCGACGTAACCTATACGCCACCCTGTCATTGAGTGTGATTTCGAAACACCATTAATGAGAAGTGTACGACTTTTAGCATCATCAGAAAGTTGTGCTATTGAAATATGCTTTTCATCACCATAAATGAGTTTCTCATATATTTCATCCGAAATGATCCAGATATCTTTCTCTTTACATACTTCCGCAATTTGCAGCAATTCTTCTTTAGAATAAATCATACCTGTTGGATTCCCAGGTGAATTGATGATTACTGCCTTCGTTTTAGAAGAAATTGATTCTCGAATTTGTTCTGCGGTTACTTTAAACTGTGCCGCAGCTGTCCCTTCAATATGTACCGGAACTCCGCCTGCCAACTTTACCTGCTCGGGATAACTGACCCAATAAGGAGTTGGGATGATGACTTCATCACCTGGATCGAGTAAAACTTGGAACAGCGTATACAATACGTGTTTAGCGCCAATCCCAATCATGATTTCTTTCCCAGTATAGTTTAGCTGTTGGTCTTGCTTTAACTTCTGGATGATTGCATTTTTGAGGTCTGGTAACCCACCCGAGGGTGTGTACTTTGTTTTTCCATCTTTCATGGAAGTGTAAGCTGCCTCAATAATATTGGCTGGCGTATTGTAGTCCGGTTCTCCCGCACCAAGACCAATGACATCGATGCCTGAATCTTTCATTTCTTTCGCTTTCGCCGTAATGGCGAGCGTTGTTGATGGTGTAAGCGTATTTACCCTCGCTGCTAATGATTTCGTCAATTAAATCGCTCCTTTAGAGATTCAAAATGCGTTTCCACCATTGTCCGTCCTCGAAAAAGACATAGACATAATTCAGTTTTTCGTTTTCACTTTTGAATACTACTTCCCAAACTGGATTGTCTCCTTCAATTCCAAGCGTGACATGAAGAATCTTTTTTACATCCAATTCTTCTTTTACGTTTGCGATTGCTTTTTCTGCTGTGATTCCTTCAGACAACTTGACTTCCTTATAGCGGTCTTTCAATTTCCCGTCGATGAAAACAGCTTTTTCTACCCCGTCTTTGTCTACACCAAACACAGTTACACTCGGAACAGTACCATTAAAGACAGTAGCTGAACTTGCAGAAACGAGTTGTCCCGATTGAACCGCGGATTCGATGGCTTTCTTTTCTGCTGATGAAAAAGGCTTATCAGCATTATAAAAAACAGTGACAGTTATGACGATTGTTAACATTAATAGGAAGACAATGATGAATTTTATCCAGTTCAACATATTACTTCACGTCCCGAACCTTTAAGAAATATTTTCTACTAATTACCTACCTAATCATTATAGCAATTTTCGAGTTCATTAACCATATGATCTAACGACACTTTTTTCACAGGCACGTCCGGAAAAGCTTCAAGGAATCGCTTACCATACTTTTTCGTTTCAATCCGTCTGTCCAATATAATGAAAAAACCTTTATCTGAAGATGATCGAATCAATCTCCCAAAGCCTTGACGGAGTCTCATAACCGCTTCCGGTAGTGCATGTTCCGTGAACGGGTTTAATCCAGCTTCAGTCATTCTGGCCGCTCGAGCTTTGTAGACAGGTTCTTCCGGTGATGAAAATGGAAGCCTTACAACAATCACCGCTGTTAGAGCATCCCCAGGTACGTCGACACCCTCCCAGAAACTATTGGTCCCGAAAAGGACAGAATTGTTGAACTGTCTGAAAGACTTCAAAAGCCTAATTCGACTTCCCGAACTTATCCCTTGTGCAAATAGCGCATAGCCTTCTAACTGTTCACTTTCTGTAATAAGTTCATATGTTTTTCTTAACATATCTTGGGATGTAAACAGAACAAATAGCCTTCCACCCGTTGCCATTACTGTCTGAATTACCGCATCTGTAACGGCTTCAACATAATCAGATTGACTGACATGCTGGATATCAGGCATGTCCTCAACAATGAATATTTCTGCACCTTCATAGAAATGGGCAGGCGCATCAAATGTTACAAGCGGAATCGAATCATCTATGCCAAGTTGCCTAGATATGAAACGGTCATTTCCGGGAACTCTAAGTGTACCTGAAGTCCATACAATTCCAGTCTGTTCATTTTTCATCCTATTGGTAAACTTTTGAATCAGCTGAGACCCATCCAATGAGCGTTTAATAACAGTTAGGCTTCCTGGAACACTTCGTAAATCTTTTTCCATCCAGACAGTGAAATCTTCCGTGTTGTAGTCAAGAAAAACTTCTACCCATTCACCGGCTTTGATAGTCAGTTCTTGTACCCAGAAATTCCATTCCGCTAGAATAGCCTGTTCATCACGTGTCAAATTATCTAAATGGTTCGATAAACCATGCGTGAAAGATTCAGCTTTTCTAATGTAATCAGACAATGCTATAGCAACTTTCGAAAAATGCGATTGATTATATTCCAATTCAGAGAGTGAATAAACGACTCTGTTTCCTTGATGTCTTTTACGTCTTGGAGGATTGAAACCAGTCAAAGTGGAAATCGCATGATCGAACAAAGTTAGGAATTTGATAAATGCGGAATCCAGCAACTCTTTATTGTGAAAGCCATCGGTTCCAAATTTGTTATTCAGCTTGTCAATTTGCTGCAACAATTGTCCGGATGTTTCTGAAGCAAGCTGTCCAAGAACATATTTCCAATTCGTGTACGAAAACACTGTTTCATTCATAAAGGTTGCAGCTTGTACAAATTGATGTGCTTCATCAACAACTACTCCGGCTAGTGAAATGAATATACTTTGTTCGCGATTCAAATCCGACAGCAACATTGCATGGTTTGTAATAATTAAATTCGAATGTTCGGACCCTTGGAGTAGTTTATAGTGATAATCAGCAATTTGTTCATCCCACGCAAGCTTATTCGTTCGCTTCCTAATTCGATCGACAAATAACTGTCCACCGCCAGAAACATTAATCTCTTGCAAATCACCTGTTACGGTTTCTGTAAGCCAGACAAGGATTTGCATTATTGTAAATGTCTCATCGTACGATTCGTCGGCAATTCTTAGAAGTTCCTCGAATTTACCAAGTGAGATGTACTGCTCTCTTCCTTTAAGTAATGTCGCTGTCACATTGCAATCAAGAATTAATTGTACTTTCTTGAGTTCCTCATCCATGATTTTATCAGCCAGATGATTTGTGTATGTGCTAATAACAACTGGCTTCCCTGTCCGTATTGAATGTATGGCTGCCGGTACTAGATAACCAATCGTCTTTCCAATCCCAGTCGGAACTTCTGCAATAATTTCAGTTTGTGTAGACAAGGTATCCCACACTTCATCCATAAATCCAATTTGAGAATCTCTATGTTCAAACTCTGGGTAAGCTTTTTTTAATTGCTCTATTTTTTTTTCATTGTCACCGGGATATACCGGATTTACAAAGTTCTCAGGTTGTTGCATCACCACATTGCGATAGGGTATACCACGGAAAAATGAAAACTCATTGCCTGTACTTTTCGTCCGTGCAATTTTGAGCGCTTCATGAAAAAGTGTCGAAAGATCAGATTTTAATCGAAATGATCTGCGATGTAAGAGATTTAGTGTATCCTCCGGCAATGCGTATAACTTTTTCATGCAGATTAGAAATAACTTCGCGGTTGCTTCTGCGTCCTCATCAGCGCGATGTGCAGACGCCAATGGTATGCCTAGTTCTTCGGTAATATCCTGCAGTCTGTAACTCGGAGCGGATGGTATCAAGACTTTGGACAATTCTACTGTATCGATTTTCTTCCCTGTCCACATCGCGATTCCGCATCTTGCAAATTCGCTTTGAAGAAAGGATAGGTCGAAATCCGTATTATGCGCAACAAATACAGTTCCTTCCAATAGAGTGGCGACTTCAGCTGCAATTTCTTCAAAAGATGGTGCATCCTTCACATCTTCATCAGAAATCCCTGTCAAATGACGGATGAAAGCAGGGATTTTTTGTTCAGGGTTTATAAAGCTGACGTACTTATCGCCGATTTTTCCTTCTTTAATAAATACAACCGCGATTTGAATCATCCGATCCCCTTTTGCCGGTGAATGACCGGTTGTTTCTAAATCAACGACTGCATAGGTTTTATTGTGCATTCGATCATCAACTTCCTGTTTATCATACTAATGCAGATTGTATCACATTCCGGCTTTTAAGTTAGTGCAAATCCCCAACAGATTGAAAAAAAATCATAAAAAGCTCATTTGAAATCAAGTAACTGATTTCAAATGAGCCCTATAGATTAGAGGGCCATACCCTGCTTTTCCCGAATAATTTCTTTTACCTTGTTTTTATCATCCATAATCAGAACTGTTGGCTCATGCGTACTTGCTTCTTCGTCTGACATATAAACATAGGACAGGATAATGACGATGTCACCGCGTTGTACAAGCCGTGCTGCCGCTCCGTTCACACAGATGACACCACTTCCGCGTTCCCCTGCAATAATATACGTTTCAAACCGTGCTCCATTATTGTTGTTAACTACATGTACTTTTTCATTTGGCAACATTCCTGCAATCTCTAGTAACTCACTGTCAATTGTTATACTGCCTACATAATTTAGATCTGCTTCTGTTACAGTTGCACGGTGTAATTTACTGTTCATCATCATTCTGAACATGACAACCATCCTTTGTTGACATAATAATATTATCTATCAATCTTGTATTTCCAAACTTTACTGCACAGGCAAGAATTGCCTCGTCTGCAGAGAGTTCATATTCTGTAAGTGCTGGGTAAGACAAAAGAGATATGTAATCCACGAGGCCAGAGCTATTGTTGACAATATATGTTGCCGTTATCCGTTCAATTTCATCATTCGGCACACCCTCTTTAAACAATGAAACTGCTTTTTCGAGTGCCTGCCAAATAACTGGGGCTTGCGCACGTTCCGTCGCAGTCAATTTAACATTTCTGGAACTTTTCGCGAGTCCATCCTGATCGCGGACGATTGGAACCCGAACTATCGATGTTCTTAAGTTAAAGTCCCGTACAAACGTCTCGATAATCGCAAGTTGCTGGGCGTCTTTCATACCAAAATAGGAACGGTCAGGGTCGACGATATTGAACAGCTTCAAGACGACTTTCAAAACGCCGTCAAAATGACCTGGACGAGATGCTCCGCACAATGTATTCGCTTGAGGACCTGGCAGAATTCGAATGCCGCCATCTTGTGGATACATTTCTTCCGGTGTAGGCATGAAAAGAATGTCCACGCCTGCCTTTTTTGCTAAACTAGCATCTCTTTCTGCATCACGGGGATATGCATCAAAGTCCTCCCCTGGACCAAACTGAGCAGGATTGACGAAAATGCTCATGACGACGATGTCATTTTGCCCTCTCGCCTGCTCCACGAGCGATAAGTGACCGTCATGCAAAAAACCCATCGTCGGTACAAAACCGACTGTAGAGCCAGAACGTGCATTACGATCAATCAAACTTTGTAATTCAGATATCGTTCGAACAACATTCATTTCATTTGTCACCTCCACTGCCACCATACAATGCAACCAATTCTTCTTCCTCCATCGTAAAACGATGTTGTTCCGAAGGGAATGAACCATCTTTTACTGATGTCACGTACTTGTTCAATCCGTCACGAATAACCGTTCCGGCATCTGCATACGTTTCCACGAATTTAGGGACATGGTGACTTCCGTATTTAATAGTATCATGGAATACAAGTACCTGACCGTCTGTTCCTGCTCCAGCACCAATGCCGATTACTGGGATTGAAACAGCGGCTGAAACTTCCTCACCAAGCTGATAGGGAATACATTCCAATACAATCATGAATGCTCCAGCTTCTTCACATGCACGGGCGTCATCGATAAGCTTTTTCGCGGCTTCAGCCGTTTTCCCTTGCACTTTATAACCTCCGACAACCGATGCAGATTGTGGCAACAAGCCTAGATGTGCAACAATTGGAATTCCTGTTCCAGTGAGCAACCGAATCGTTTCAATAACGTTTCCTGCACCTTCAAGCTTTAATGCATTTGCATTTGTTTGTTGGAAAATCCGGACCGCTTCTGTTAACGTACTGTCCGCAGAGCCATGATACGTCCCAAATGGCATATCAACAACGATGAAGGTATCCTTTGCCCCCCTCCTAGTCGCCTTGCCATGGTGAATCATATCCTCTGTTGTTACAGCGATGGTTGAATCATAGCCAAGTACAACCATTCCGAGTGAATCACCAACAAGAATAATATCGACTCCCGCCTCTTCCGCAAGCTTTGCTGACGGGTAATCGTATGCCGTCAACATGACAATCTTTTCACTGGTCTTTTTCATTTTAATAAAATTTAGTGTACTCTTCATTTTACTATTCCCCTCTCTTTTGAGAAGAAACCGGATATAAAAACCCCTCTGCGCCAAAATGGACAGAAGGGTTGTATCATCATGTGATGGTTTCCTCCGTCCCTGTCTTTTCGTTAAGATCAAGGCAGATCATATTGAACTTTAGGTATTCGTATTTCAAAAGTGGTGCAGCTCACAATAGATACCGCCCTTTGGATTTACTATAACAAATTGAAAGTTCAATGTATACCTATCACTTTGTGATTTCAATATCTGCTGAATAGATTCCTCGAATTGTACCGTCACTGAGCTTCAATTCTAAGACCCCATCATCCGATATCCCGAGTGCAGTACCTACAATTGTTTCATTCAACATTACAGCTCGTATCTGTTTCCCCGTTGTGTTCGAATAGCCTTCCCATAACAGCTTGATTGGTCCAAAACCGTGTTTAACATACAAGTCTGTGTAGAGTTCGAGAAATCCGAGGGTTTTTGCAATAAGTTGCGCACGGTCGACCGACTTACCGGTAACTATTTTAAGGGATGTCGCAATGTCTTGCAGTTCTTCCGGAAAATCCGTTTTTTCTTGGTTCACATTCATACCGATACCTAGAATAACTGCTTTTACTTGATCAGGGTCCGCCTGAAGTTCAGTTAATATTCCAGTCACTTTTTTACCGTTGATCAAAATGTCATTCGGCCATTTAATATCTGGATCGATTCCTGTCATTTCTTGAATGGCTCGCGTAACTGCAACCGCCGCAACTAACGTCATCTGTGGCGCTTGTTGAGGCGTTAATGTCGGCCTGGTAATTACACTCATCCAGATACCTTTGCCCGCTGTAGAGTTCCACGGACGCGCCATTCGGCCTCTCCCAGCAGTCTGTTCTTCAGATATAACAACAGTTCCATTAAGTGCACCATTCTGTTCTTCATCATGTGCAATGAATTGTGTCGATTTACACGTATCAAAGTAATGGATGTGTCGACCAAAACTTTTAGTATTCAAATGTTTTTGTACATTTGCTTCGTTCACCCGGTCTGGTGAGTTGATGAGATAATAACCTTTTTTTCGAATTGTCCCTATTTCGTAACCTTCTATTTCAAGTTCTTTTACATATTTCCAGATGGCGGTCCTCGATAACCCGAACTGGTCGGCAATCTCTTGTCCAGAAACGGGTTCACCATCTGCGTCAAACAACCTTTTTAACAATTCATTTTTTACCAGTGAATTCATTTAGAAACCATTCCTTTATGTCATTGGGCTCATTTTCAAGTGAACCGTGTAGGACAGCTTTTTCAATCTTCCCAATCCATTCACCAAGCCATCTGCCTCCTGATTGATTTGTCCACTCCATCAGTTTTTGACCATCGACAGCAAGAGCTTTTATTGACTGAATTGGTAGCGATTCTTTCATTCGTTTAATTTCTGTAGCCAAAATTGTTTCTTGGTGAGTATGGAACGTCGAAAAAATCTTTTCCGTCGTTAAAAGGACTGACAAATCATTTAAGTAATAGTCGTCAACAGTAAATTGTCGATTTAGTCGATTTGCGTATACATCATTTACTGAACTAAGGAACATCCTATCAACGTTCGACAATTTATATGCTTTTACGATTTCTGATGGTGAGAAGTTGCCCGCAACCATAAAGCAAGCCCAGCCTTCACTCGGCGTTTCAAAAGGTGCAGTCTTATTTAGTTTCTCTATGTCTTTCGGAAATAATGGTAAATGTGAAGCTATCCCTGTTTCTTGTATGCATAGAAAAGCTTTTATCGGATAATTTCCGGAAAATAATTTATCCATTTCAGCTTTTAACCGTTCTACAGAAATGTATCGAATCTGTTCAGCATTGAGACGGATTGCTTCAAATGTCTTTTCTTCGATTTCAAAATCTAGGACAGCAGTGAATCGAATTGCTCTGAACATCCGAAGCGCGTCCTCTTTAAATCGATCTGCAGCATTTCCTACGGCCCGGATAATTCGTTTTGTCATATCCGCTTTGCCACCGAAGAGATCAATCAGTACTCCATCAATTGTCATTGCGAGTGCATTCATCGTGAAATCTCGGCGCCGTAAATCTTCCGCTAAAGATTTTACGAAACGTACTTCATCAGGGCGGCGATGGTCTGTATATAAGCCTTCTGTCCGGTATGTCGTTACTTCTATAGGTTCACCTTTCATCAGCACAAGCACAGTTCCATGTTTGGTCCCTATATCTACGGTCATCGGAAATACCGCTCTCACTTCTGCAGGTTCAGCAGAAGTAGCAATGTCGATATCTGTTGGATTTTTACCTAACAAAGAATCGCGCACTGCGCCTCCAACAAAAACAGCTTCATATCCCGCACTTTCAAGTGAATGAATAACCTCACGGCTAGGTGCAGATCCGAAATTAACTGTCATCTATTTCCCGCCACTTCATAATAAAGATTTTCGTACTGGTCGACAATTGTGGATGAATGGAACTTATCAGATGCAGTAGCCAAACCATTTTCTCTGAAAGTTGCATGCAATTCTCTGTCTTTCAATAACATGAGCGCTTTTTCAACCGCTGCATGCCTGTCTCCTACTTTTACAATAAAGCCATTGATACCATCATTAATGACTTCTGGAATTCCACCCGTATCTGTTGCGATAGATGGAACTCCACAAGCAAGTGCCTCCAATAGTACAAGACCGAAAGCTTCCTTTTCCGATAAATGGAACATTAAATCACTGATTGCCAATAGCTCAGGTAAATCATCCCTTTTTCCAGTGAATATAACATTTCCCTGCAAACCTAACTCCATCACAAGCTTTTCCATATCAATTCGCTCGGGTCCATCCCCGACCAAAATCAGTTTTACGTCAATCTCTGTCATTATTTCCTTAAAACTGTGTATAATATCGGGAATCCGTTTGATTTTCCGGAAATTTGAAATATGGATAATAACTTTTTCTTCTGGTTTGATTCCCAAGTCAATTTTCAAAGCCCCGGGATCCAATGGCCGATACTTGTTTTCATCGATGAAATTATATATTGTCATCAAATCTTTTTTCGGTTTGATTAATTCTAAGGTCTCAAGGCGGAGAGACTCAGAAACTGTGGTTGTAATTGTTGATTTATCAATTCCATAACGAACTGTATTCTTAAGTCCTGGATCATGGCCAAGAATCGTTACGTCTGTTCCATGTAGTGTTGTAATAACACCAATTGTGGAATTTGCCATATCTTTGCCGAGTGCCGCAGATATAGCATGGGGTACAGCATAATGAACATGCAGAAGATCTAGTTTTTCTGTTTCAATCACCTCTGCAATGCGGTTGGCCAGCGCAATATCGTAGGGAGGATATTTAAATACCGAATAGCCATCAATTGTAACTTCATGAAATTGAATATTAGGATGTGCGTCCAGAAAACGGAATGGTTTGCTGGATGTAATATAATGCATTTCGTGGCCTCGTTCCGCCATCATTTTACCGAGTTCAGTCGCGACTACTCCGGAACCCCCGAGGGATGGATAGCAGATGACACCTACTTTCAATTTTTTCAATCACAGCACCCCTTCCGATTTACAGTTATATATTTCTAGTATTAATCGATAAAATTCTCTAGTCCATAGACAAGGTCTTTTCGTTCCATGACATTGTGTATGGCCATAAGAATTCCTGGCATGAAGGAATTCCTATTGAATGAATCATGGCGGATACTAAGCAATTCGCCGTCTCCGCCGAGCAATACTTCCTGATGCGCAAGTAACCCGGGTAGTCGTATGCTATGTATCTTCATGCCTTTTATATCTGCACCGCGTGCACCGGCTTGATGTTCTTTTTCATCAGGGTGTCCTTGTATATGTTCTTCTCTGACCGCGTTAATCATTTCGGCAGTTTTCACTGCAGTTCCTGAAGGAGCGTCGACTTTTTTATCATGGTGCATTTCTAGGATTTCGACATCACCCAAGTAACGTGCTGCTATTGCCGAAAACTTCATCATAAGCACGGCTCCAATAGAAAAGTTCGGGGCAATAATGCCTCCCGTCTGATTGTTGGCTGCCAACTCTGTTAAAAGGGCAATATTATCCTTAGAGAGTCCGGATGTGCCGACGACTGGTCGGATTCCTAGGGTTATGGCATCATGAACATTTTTAAAAACAGCTTCCGGATCAGTAACATCTAAGAGTACATCAGGCTTATTCGTATTTGCCAATCCTTCAAGAGAAGTATAAATTGGAATACCTCCCGGCTCTTCATTTACATCAGTTCCATGTAAAAATTGTCCATCGTACTTATAATCCAGAATAGCAATGACTTCCATATTAGGCGTATTCATAATTGATACTAATGCTGCGCTACCTAATCGGCCGCGTGCCCCAGCGATTGCAACTTTTATCGTCAAATCATTTCCTCCTTTTTGGTCCAGCGATCGGCGTCCCGTTTCTTGAATTTTTCGAGAACATCCGTAAGTGCTTTTTCTAAACTGATTCCTTGTGAATTAGCGAAGCAAATTAGAACAAACAACAAATCTCCAGTTTCTTCTTCAAGTGACTTTACCGCTTCAGTGGATTTTTTCTTTTTCATGCCGTATACATGCTGCACTTCCCGCGATAATTCTCCAAGCTCTTCAGTCATCCGAGCAACTAGTTCCATCGGTGGGAAGTAACCTTCTTCAAAGCTATTAATGTACAGATCCACTTCTTGTTGTAAGTTCTCCATTGTTTGTGATTGTTCCATTTGCGTCAACTCCCACTACCATCGTATTAATTAATAACAGTATTGTCAAAATAAAAATTATAGACGATAATAACCCTAGCGTTTTAAAAAGGAAGGTGTGCACGAAATGTTTCAAGGAATTAAGTTCAAAAATATCTTTTTCATCATTCTCGGTTCTGCAATTTTCAGCTTCGGACTCGTTCACTTCAACATTCAAAATGAACTTGCTGAGGGAGGATTCACTGGGATTACACTGATTCTACTGTTCGCTTTCGATTGGGATCCCGCAATAATGAATCTTCTCCTGAATATTCCAATGTTCATTATCGGATGGAAATTGTTAGGTAAAAAAGTATTTATTTATACGGTTATTGGAACTGTCGCAGTGTCGATTTTCCTGAAAGTTTTCATGATTTATCAGATTGATATCCATTTAAAAGATGATATGTTCCTGGTTTCCCTGTTCGCGGGCGTGTTTATCGGTGTCGGACTCGGAATCATCTTTAGGAATGGAGGAACAACAGGTGGTGTTGATATTATCGCACGTCTCGCCCATAAATACATTGGTTGGAGTATGGGAAAGACAATGTTTTTATTCGACGCGCTTGTCATTTTGGTTTCTTGGGCCGTTTATCTCGACCATCGCTCGATGATGTATACGCTCGTTGCATTATTTGTTGGTTCCAGAGTCATTGACTTTGTTCAAGAAGGTGCCTATGCAGCTAGAGGGGCATTCATTATTTCTGAATTACAAGATGAAATCGCTACAAAAATTACAGCGGATATGGATCGCGGTGTCACTGTTTTTAGAGGTTACGGTCATTTTACAAAGTCCGATAGAGAAATTCTTTATTGTGTTGTTGGAAAAAATGAACTTGTTCGTTTAAAAAACATTATTACATCCGTGGATCCACACGCATTTGTTTCTCTAACCGATGTTCACGATGTCATGGGCGAAGGTTTTACGCTAGATGAACAAAAACGCCCTCTAGAGCGCTAGATTGGCGGTGTGATGGTACTAACCACATCGCGCTGCCTACTGAAACGTCAGACATTTAGCCAAGAAGAAAAATCTACATTATAGGAATCTCTAACGGTGCTATATTTAATGGTTTCTATTAAAGCAAAAAGTCCGTCCCCCGAAAAACGAGGGACGGACTTTTTATGATTAATCTCTGTTCGTAAAGATTAAGAGTAAACGCACCAATTCCATTACTGCAACCGCTGTTGCTGCAACATATGTCATCGCTGCTGCACTCAACACTTTTTTCGCATGTCCTTCTTCTTCATTACGGATGATGCCAAGAGAGACAACCTCATTCATGGCACGGGATGAGGCATTGAATTCCACTGGCAATGTAACAACTTGAAACAGTACTCCGACTGCCAACAGGGCAATACCAATTCCAAGCATGGAATTCATGCTCGAGAAAAACAAACCAATCATAATGAAAACCCATGACGCATTTGAAGTAATATTTGCAACTGGTGCTAAACGGTGACGAAAACGTAGAAATGCATACGCTTCCTTATCCTGTATAGCATGGCCTACTTCGTGGGCAGCAATTGCTGTTCCCGCTACAGATGCTTCATCGAAATTATGTGGTGACAACGCTACGATTTTCGTTAGTGGGTTATAATGGTCACTCAAAAACCCATTTGTCTTAACTACTTGCACGTCCTGCAAACCATTATTATCAAGAATAAGTCGGGCAACTTCTGCACCTGTCATTCCTGAAGTTGAACGTATTTTAGAATATTTTTTGTATGTTCTCTTCACTTTGAATTGGGCATAAAGAGGCAATAAAATTATTGCACCTAGGTAAATCCAAAACATAATCAGCTTCCTCCCCTATTTCTCTGTAAGTTCTATTCTATAATGAACTCACTTCAACCGCAACTGATTGCAATTACCATATGACAGCTTTTGTCCTGTTCTTCCACAACCCAAAAGCAAGCATAATACAGGAAATGGATAGCCAGAATGTAAAATAACCGATGTGTTCCATATGTTTCATTAGGTCGTGGTAAATCGGCATCTGTCCATACACATAATCAATGACATCATTATGGAGTGTCCAAATAGCCGCAATCGCAATATGGACGAAAGAAAATCTATACAAAGGACTGTATAACACACCTTGAACTGCCATTCCAAAATGTGATGCAATAAGCATCCAGCCCATCAAGCCAATTTCGCCTGTCTCGATTAGCGTCAGGATATTCATGACAACCGCCCAAAGTCCATATTTAACGAGTGTTATTAGTGCAAGTGCTTCAATGAGTTTAAAATTCCTTCCGATAAGCCAGCCGAAGATTGCAAGTGTGAAAAACAAGCTTGCAGTTGGACTGTCCGGTACGAAAACCCAGAACTTCGGCTCCGTTATTTCTAGTTGCCACATATACCAATCATATCCAAAAACTGTGCCAAGTAAGTTTATAAAGAACAGTATCCAAAGAAATGATTTATGAGATAGAACGAGCCAAATTTTCTGTAGTATTAACCTCATAGGTACCTCTCCCAAATTACTTATTATATATAGAAAAAAAGAGTCAGTTTCCTGACTCTTTTACATTACTCGCTTTTCAAGCCTGAAATAAATTCGGCAAGTACTTGCAAATCTTCATCTGAGCCTTCCCAAGTTCCAGGAGGCATATCTCCAACGCCATCATGAGCGATATCGATAACTTCCTCAGTAGAAAGACCGGTATTTACTAACGGCTTACCTAATCCACCTTGGAATGCATCACCGTGACAACCGATACAGGATGCTCCAGCGTAAATCTGATAACCTTCTGATTCAGTGTCAAACTCTACTTCCTCAACAATCGCACCTTGTATTTTTTGCTTTTCCCAGTCATGGTTCACATATGATTCCCAAGTCAAATAGAACAAAGCTGCAAATGACAGAAGCATAAATGCTGTTGGAAGAGGGCGTTTAAATGGACGTCGTTCCTTCGTCGTATCCATAAATGGTACAAGCATCAATGCGCCGAACGCAAGTCCTGGCATAACAATTGCACCGATTACATTAAATGGTCCAGAAGCAAATTGATACTTCAATAATTGGTACATTGAAAGGAAGTACCAGTCCGGAACCGGCATGTACATTGTATCCGTTGGATCCGCTTGACGTTCAAGCGGGGACGGGTGAGCAACTGTCAATATTAAATACCCGATAAGGAAAACAGCACCAATCAGCCATTCTTTCAATAGGAAGTTAGGCCAAAAAGCTTCTGTTTTACCCGGATACTCTGAGTAATCCTTCGGGACGTTCGGCATTTTGTTAGTAGCCTTAATGCGCGAATCTCCGACAAATTTCATCCCTTTTCCGCGATGCATAATGTCCCCTCCTTTTTAAAATCATTGGACCCTGTTGTATTTTATAGAGGTCCTGAAATACCTTGTCTTCTGATCATGATAAAGTGTGCTGCAAGCAACCCAAGCAAAGCAGCTGGTAAGAAGAATACATGAATCGCGAAGAAACGTGTTAATGTTTGTGCACCGAGAATCGTCGTGTCTCCAGCAAGAAGTACTTTAATCGATTCACCGATGAACGGGACTGAAGCTGCAATTTCAATTCCTACTTTCGTAGCGAACAGTGCTTTCATATCCCATGGCAGTAGATATCCTGTGAACCCTAGGCCAAGCATGACCATAAAGATCAAGACTCCGACAACCCAGTTCAGTTCACGTGGTTTCTTATAAGACCCTGTAAAGAATACACGCAGCGTATGTAGGAACATCATAACGATAACAAGCGACGCTCCCCAGTGGTGCATACCACGCACAATTTCACCGAATGCTACTTCATTTTGAAGGTAATAAACGGATTTCCATGCATTTTCAATGTCCGGTGTGTAATACATTGTAAGGAACATGCCAGAAAGAATCTGGATGACAGTAATAAAAAATGTCAGTCCTCCGAAACAATAGATGAATGCAGAAAAGTGATGTGCAGGGTTTACGTGCTCAGGTACTTCATGGTCAGCGATATCGCGCCAAATCGGGGTGATATCCAACCGTTCGTCAACCCAATCATAAATTTTATTTAGCACTTCGGTCGTACCCCCTTACATTTTTAAACTAATGTGTTCGGTTTTGTTTTTCCGAGATACACGAAACCGTCTTCGATTTTAACGTCAAATACGTCAAGTGGCCCGAGCGGTGGCGTTCCTTGTACATTGTCACCATTTTTCATATAACGTCCTGCGTGGCATGGACAGAAAAATTTGTCTGGATGCTTTTCATCGCCGCCCCAGTTCACCGTACAACCAAGGTGTTTACAAACAGGAGAAAGCGCGATGACCGTATCGCCTTCTTTATAAACCCAGGCAGCGTTTGCTACGTCAGATGTATACCAGGCATCTTTTCGATCTTTAATAGTAAAATCGACACGAACTGGTACTTCCGTTAGCTCGTCCACTTTTTGCGGAGTCGGGATGAAATCTCCTTCATCTGTCTTCTGCAACACTGGATCAATTGCAAAACGGACCATTGGCATTAACATTCCAGAAGCCATGAATCCACCAACACCCATAAGTGTATAACTCATGAATTGGCGTCTTGACACTTTCTTGCTCATCATTTTCCCTCCTCTTACTTAAAGGTCAGTCCAACGGACATTCTATTGCTAATTGTAATACTAGGACATATCTATGATATATCAATACTAAAGGAAATTCAATCATGCATTCTGAATAGAATTAAGTTTGTGAACAAATATCGAATTTTACTGTTCTGACCACTTTTCCATGAACCTTGGCAATACTTGTCGCAGCTGATCTTCAATAATTGATTTTTTAAGTTGTGGGTCCATATTTTCAAGTGGAATCGGTGGTAGCCAGATGATTTCGCCTTCGATTTCAATACTTGTCCAAGAAGAATCAGTCGTTAAGAAAAACACATATTTGAAAGGTGCTAACGAAAGGTCTCGAGTCAATGTTGTAGCCATTTCTAATAAATTCGTAGACTGCGTATATGCGTATGGCGGCATAAGCATCATACGGCCTTTAAATTGTGTTTCGATAAATGTTGTTAGGTGCATCAGAAACTCAGATGATGATGCACTACTTTTCATGTTGCCTGGCTCTGTATCTACTTTAAGCAAGGGTACAATCAGTGTATCGATATATTCTTTCTGTTGCAAATATGTATCCATATCTTTAGCTGTCCAGTTCATCTCAATAAAACCTCCTTCGGAAATAAGTAAAGAACTCCATCTAGGTGGATGGAGTCATCATTCCTTTGCTATCTTCATGTCATTCAACGTCGCAGATAACGCGATAAACCGCTCTTTGTCATTCGAATCAAGCGCTTCATCCACTCTTTTCATTAGCATATCTACGGTCATTGCAGCGACACTCTCTTCAAGCAATTGTTCCGCAACTTTTCGATCACTTTCACTCACTTGTAGATAGGTTGGAAGAAATGGATTCTCTTCTCTGACGCTCGCATACTCTGGGCAAGAATGACTGTTCGGGAAATTAAGCTGAATATACATTTTGTCATCAGGGTGGAGTCTTAGGTCATGAAATGATTTCTCAGCATCTGCAGTCATTAGATTTCCTTTATAAAAGCGGAACGGGATGCTCTCCGAACCTGTAGTTGAAATCACCATTGCCCGGGGACAGTAATGCGCTTCATCCGTAAAGTGAACGTTTTGTAGAAGGTGCTCATGGCTTAGAAGATAGTTCAAAATCCACACACATTCACGGCGCTTCAATTTGTACCGCTTTAAGAACCAACGTACAAAGTCCTTTTTAGCGGCGACAGGAACCATGGCCGTCATGTCACCCCTCCTCGTCATTTTGTGCTTCCAGGAAAGCTCTCCAATACTCATCAACGGGAACAATTTTAACTATCTCTTTGATAACTTCAAAGGCCTCATCGCGTTTCCCTTCTTCAAGCAGGAATTTTGCATAGTTTCCGAGAAACCCTTGATCATCCTTTAACCCAATATATGCCTTACTATAGGACGCGTATGCATCATCAAATTGTTCTTCACGCTCATACGCATATGCCATAAATGCATCCAATAAAGGGATGTCTATCTGGTCATTTTTCATGTATGAAAGAAGATCTAGCAATTCTTCGTTTTGCTCTCTTTCGTTATACAATGATGCAAGTGTTATAAGTGCTTCACTATATTCAGGGTCGAGAACGAGCGCTTCTTTCAAGTGTCCTTCCGCCTCTTCGGGCAGACCTAGTTTCAGTGCAGATTTCCCCGCCATCAATTGTAGTTCTTTGACAAATTCATCTCTGCGAATTCCAGCTTTAAACATCTCATATGCTCTTCGGTCTTCGCCCACCAACAACAAAGATTGTCCCGCAAGCATATAGGCAGAAAAATAATCAGGATCCATTTCAATCAAATTGTCGAGAAGCGCAACCGATCTTTCAGGATTACCGCTTTGATAGTATGCAAATGCTGCACCGAAAAGTGTATCCGGTAATGCATTTTCTTCCAGTAATTCCTCGTAATATGGAATTGCCTCTTCATAAGCCGCACCTGCGCTATACGTTTCAGCCAGTCTAGATAAAATACGAATGCCACCGATTTCATCCATTTCTTCATGTAACTCAAGGTATAACCGAGCTGCCTCTCCATACTTTCCTGAACCTAGAAGTAATTCCGCATAAGCAAAGCGAATAACTGGCTCATTTGAATCGATTTCATAAGCTTCCTTAATCTTCGAAAGCGCAGCTTCCGCCATTCCGGACATTTGATAGTAATCGGCTAATGCCAACAGTGCCTGTACATACTCTTCATTATCCGGACTCACATCGGTAAGCAACAGGAGCGCTTCATCCTCTTCGCCAAGCTCAAGTAACGTGCCGGCTCGATCTATCTTCAATTGAGCTTCGTCTGGAAGATGGAAGCGCAAAGTTTCGTATAGTTGATCGGCTTCTTCCATGAATCCGTAACTGGCGAACAGTCCCGCTGCTTCATAGAGCAAATCAAAATCGGTCGATTTGTTCAACTGATCAACCGTGCTGCTCAACGCTTCTACTTCTCCTTCTAAGATGTACTGCTCAATCTCTTCTAACTGTCCCATATTTTCACCTGTTCTTTCACGATATATACATTACTCAGTTATCCTTTTTTATTTGTCTGGGTGGCTAGTTTTTCTAGGTTGTCAAAAAAACCTGGATATGAAATGGCTATGCACTCAGGCTCTTCAATTTGAATGGGACCGGATGCAATAAGCGCTGAAATTGCCGCCATCATACCTAGTCTATGGTCACCGTAAGAAGCGAGTGTCCCCCCTGTTAACGGTGTTGGTCCATGGATAATCATTCCATCTTCGGTCGCTTCAACGTTAGCACCAAGCTTGTTCAATTCTGACGAGACTGCGGCAATTCTGTCTGTTTCTTTGACTCTTAGTTCTCCTGCGTCCTTAATTATCGTAATACCTTGCGCCTGCGTAGCCATGAGCGCAATAACAGGCAACTCATCAATCAATCTTGGTATTAAGTCGCCACTGATTTCTGTACCCCGTAATTCTGCATAAGTGACCTTGACCGTGCCATACGGTTCTCCGACTCCATCTGTCTCTTCCAAGATTTCAACACTAACACCCATATCCTTAAGTACATCCAGTATGCCTGTTCTTGTAGGATTAAGTCCGACGTTTTTAAATGTGATAGAACTTCCTTGTATCATTCCGGCTGCAGCCATGAAAAATGCAGCAGATGAAATGTCTCCCGGAACAACAACGTCTGTACCCAGGAGCGGATCTCCCCCTGTAACACTAACCTTTGTTCCTTCCACATGAATGGTTGCTCCAAATTGCATTAACATACGCTCGGTATGATCGCGCGAAACAGTCTTTTCTGTAATCGTAGTTGTCCCTTGAGCATTCATGCCAGCAAATATGATTGCCGATTTTACTTGGGCACTTGCAACTGGCATTTCGTAATCAATCGCCGTGAGAGGCCCTCCTTCAATTAAGAGCGGCAGAAGATTGGCGTCTACTTCACCTGCTATGGAGGCGCCCATCGCTGCCAATGGCAATGTTACTCTATTCATGGGGCGCATTGACAAAGATTCGTCTCCCGTCAAAACGGATTTGATATTCGATCCTGCTAGTATTCCCAGTAATAACCTCGCTGTTGTTCCAGAATTACCGGCATAAAGATTATCTATCGGTGTTTTCCAATTTCCCATTCCTGGACTATTCACAGAGACATCCGTACCATTTCTAATAATCTCAACTCCGAGTTGTTGGAAAATGTCAATTGTACGCAAACAATCTTCCCCGTCCAGGAAGCCAGTGATTTGGGTATGACCTTTCGCGATGGAGCCAAGCATTACTGCACGATGTGAGATTGATTTATCTCCCGGAACCGCTATTTCACCCAACATTACTGGTTTATCAAATTCCACTGTTTTCATTCCCACCAAGAACCCCCCTTATACTATGTACATACTATAATCCATTGTTTTGGATAGAGACGATTTTGCGCGTACTCGATCCTCTGCAGTTTGGAAACTGATCACAAGAATTCCGTATACATCCGTCCGTGTTTCGACGATTCGGATATTAGTTATACTAATTCGTTCAATTGCAAGTATTTTTGTGATTTCAGAAATAATGCCGGGGTGATCCGGGATATCTATATGCAAATCAAATGTCATATAGAGTGCGCCTTGCGAAGTTAATGGTAAATCGTCTCTGAACTTTTTAGCTTCCGCAAAATAGGCGTATATTTTTTCCGGATCATTTGTCAGTAACATCTCCCGAACATTGCTCATTTCCAAAAACCATCCGTCAAGTTGCTGTAATAGCTCTTCCCTATTTTGAGTTGTGATATCCCGCCACATGACAGGGTCAGCAGAAGCAATTCGGGTCAAATCACGGAATCCTCCCGCGGCAAGTTCTTGAACGAACGGCTGGTCTTCTTGTTGAAGTGCAAGCCGTCCAACTAGTGATGAAGCAATCAGATGTGGAAAATGGCTGACGATAGCCGTCATCCGATCGTGTTCTTCAGCATCGAGTACGACAACCTTTCCTTTCGTAGGTGCTAATAATTTACGCAGGCGTTCAACTTTTTCTGTATGCGTCCGAGAATCAGGTGTCAATATGTAATAAGCATTTTCAAACAACTGTTCTTTTGCCGCTGAGACACCACTTTTGTGGGAACCCGCCATAGGGTGGCCTCCTATAAACGTAATTCCCTTTTCGATTAAAGCAGATGCAGTTTTCATAATCGAGCCTTTTATGCTGCCTGTATCAGTGATTATGACATCTTCCTTCAATTCCCAGGTAGCTGCCTCCTGTATCATACCAATCGTTGTATTTACAGGTGTGGCAAAGAAAATATAATCTGCGTGCAAGCAGGCTTCTTCAACGGTAGGGGCAATTCTATCAATGATTCCTCTTCGATAGGCTTCTTCCAACGTTTTTGGCGATTGGTCAAACCCCGTCACCTGTATGTCCGATCTTCTTTTTAGGGCTAGACCCAGCGATCCCCCAATCAATCCGAGACCGATAATGGTTACATGTGAACTCATGCGTGAGAACCTTCTACAGACAGCAATGAATCAAATGCAACAAAGAATTTGCTGGTCTGCTCTTCCGTTCCGATTGTCACCCGGACATATCCTGGCGTTCCAAGCGCATTTCCGCTTCGGATGATAAATCCCTGCTGTAACAATTTTTCTGCAGCTTCATCTGCATCGCCCGGTACTTGAATCAGGACGAAATTCGTTTCAGAATCATAGATGTGGATGCCTTTACGTCCAGCATAGTCCTTGAATCGTTCCCTTTGTTGACGATTCAACTCACGACACTTCTCAATGAATGCCGCGTCATCTAATGCCTTTTCAGCAAGCACCACTCCAAACGAGTTATTATTGAACGGGTTTCTCACTTTGTTGAGATTAGTGATGACTTCAGGGTGGCCGATTGCATACCCTACCCTGAATGCTGCTAGACCATATGCTTTCGAAAACGTACGCAACACGATTGCATTAGGATATTGCTCTAGCAACGACACAGAATCGACATGATCAGAAGCTGTCACGTACTCAAAATAGGCTTCGTCAAGAACAACGAGAACAGTTTCAGGAACTTGTTCCAAGAAAGCTTTCAAGTCGGCACTCGGAATGACATTCCCCGTTGGATTGTTAGGATTGCATACCCAAACGACGGTAGTTTTGCTGTCGATTTCATTTAGAAACCCATCAAGATCATGTTGTCCATCAGCTTTTAAAGGAACTTCCCTTATTTCGGCACCTTCAATTTTCGCGCTATGAGCATACTGCGGAAAAGTCGGTGTCGCCATCACTGTATTCACTTCCCGACTGAGGAGTGCCCGTGAAATGATCATCACAATTTCGTCAGAACCGTTTCCGAACAATATTGTATCTTCGGTCACAGAATGTTGTATGGC
The DNA here is from genome assembly GCF_057669665.1 of Sporosarcina sp. Y1004. Classification (NCBI taxonomy): domain Bacteria; kingdom Bacillati; phylum Bacillota; class Bacilli; order Caryophanales; family Caryophanaceae; genus Sporosarcina; species Sporosarcina sp. Y1004. The sequence continues at coordinate 158,156 of NZ_JBYHFQ010000002.1, forward strand.
CAATTTACTTCGCAACGCACTGGCATGGCCATCCGGATAGATTTCATGTTGGATGGTAGCTGTTGCCATGAATTCTTTTACAGAAGGAGCACAGCCATACGGGTTTTCATTTGAAGCGAGTTTTATAACTTCTTTCAATCCGTACTGCTTTGTCACTTCTTCGATTGATCTACCAGGTTTATATGGAGACATTCCATCAAGTGCTTTTTTCCAGTTCATGTAAATCCCTCCAGTGAATTTTCACGTTATTATTTTTGTAAATCCGGTCGTAGTTTTACAGCTTCATTTTGATAGATATGTTTGATAAGCTGTTGCGGAGTATCTGTATTTACATGCATAAGAATTCTAATGCATAACGGCATAGCTCCTGGCACTTCTATTTCATTCGTACACATGACTGGGACGTACATCCAGCCATTGATTGAACGGACCGCTTTTGCAGGAAAAGTCGATTTGACGTCCGTCGTAGTAGACACAAGTACAGAAATAATATCGGTTGGAGAGATAGCGTTCTCTTTCGCCATTTCTTCAACAAGTTCTTGCGTCGCTTCTAGAACTGATTGTTCTTCATCGGATTCGACAGTGGTCGCTCCTCTTACTCCTCTAACCATCACAGCTTCCCATCTCCTTCTGTTCTTTGCTTCAATAGATTGAAAGCATTTTCACATTGCTCTTTCGATAATTCTTTCACAAAGGGATTTCCTATTCCATCTAGCAAAACGAAATGCAGTTTGCCGAAAGAAGCTTTTTTATCTTTTTCCATATAATTCATGAATATATCGAATGCATGTTCATGGACAGGTTGGAAAGTGTAGCCATGCTTCTTGGCGAAACTGATGAAACGAGTTGTCATCTCTTCATTCACAGAACCATGACTTTCGCTCAAGATTAGGCTGTACGCCATACCAATCATTACAGACTCTCCATGGCTTAAACCACCGAACCCACATACCCCTTCCACCGCGTGGCCGAATGTATGGCCGAAGTTAAGATACTTTCGTACAGAATGCTCAAATTCATCTTCCGCTACGATTTTCGCTTTCACTTCTGTCCCCCGTAACAATTCGCTTGACAGCCAATCGAAATCGGGTTGTGAAAAGGACGGATTGTCTAGTAATGCAAGCGTCCATTCCTGATCCGAAATAAATGCATGTTTCAACAATTCAGCCATGCCGGATCTAATCTCACGCGGCGGTAGCGATTCAAAAAGCGATGTGTTAAACAAAACACCGACCGGCTGATGAAATGAACCGACCATATTCTTACCTTCAGGCATATTGATTGCTGTTTTGCCGCCTACCGCACTGTCATGCGCTAAAATCGTCGTGGGGCATTGGAGAAACCTTATTCCTCTCATGAACGTCGCTGCAACAAACCCTGTCAGGTCGCCGCAAGCCCCGCCGCCGAAAGCGATAATAAGGGAATCCCTCGTGAATTTTTCATTCAACAGAAAGGAAAGGCAATCGACGTAGACGGCAGATGTTTTACAGTTTTCTCCAGACGGGACTGTTTTCACGGCGATTTCACGATTCGCAGACTCCAATGCCTTTTGTAAAAGTGGTAAATGGAGGTCAGCAACCGATTCATCAGCAATGATTGCAATACGGTCCGCACTTGCTAGTAAACCAGCGTAGTCGGTCGCAAATAGATTGTATACATCTTTACCGAAATGGACACCGTATTCATGATTTTGGATATTAACAGAAAGTGTCCCCATGTTAAAACTCCTTTACATACCGTCTGTATTCTTCAAGTTCCTTTTTCAAGCCATCCATTGTATCCGAACGGAATTCTTCCATGATTGCTTTTGCCATCTCTGTTGCGATGACATGTTCGGCCACAACTGAAGCCGCTGGTACCGCACATGGGTCAGAGCGTTCGATTGTTGCGACAAAAGGTTCTTTCGTTTCGATATCAACGCTTTCAAGTGGTTTATATAGCGTCGGGATGGGTTTCATGACTCCCCTGACGACAATCGGCATGCCTGTTGTCATTCCACCTTCAAGACCACCTAAACGATTGGACTTCCGGTAATATCCAAGTTCCTCACTCCAAGCGATTTCATCATGGACTTTGCTGCCTGGCATTTTAGCCATTTCAAATCCGAGTCCAATTTCCACACCTTTAAATGCATTGATGCTCATCATCGCTCCTGCAAGTTTACCGTCCATCTTACGGTCGAACTGGACGTAGCTACCGATTCCAGGCGGACAGCCTTCAATAACTACTTCTACGACGCCCCCTGCAGTGTCTCCGCGGCCTTTTGCATCATCAATGGCTTGGACCATCAATTTAGAAGCTTCAGGGTCTGCACAATAGACAGGATCGTTTTCAATGATATCCCTTAGCTCTTCAGTCCCTTTTCCTGCATATGTATCCGGATTGGTTGTTACTCCTCCAATTTCCGTTACGTGTGCGACAGTATGGATGTCGAGTTCCCGAAGAAACTGCTTAGCAACCGCACCAATAGCGACGCGCATCGTTGTCTCGCGCGCGGAAGACCGTTCTAGAACATTGCGTAGATCCCGATGACCGTATTTCATGCCTCCGACAAGATCTGCGTGGCCCGGTCTCGGTCGGGTGATCTGCCTTTTCACATCAGCAGGATTAACATCTTCTGAAAGCGGTTCTACACCCATAATCGATGTCCAGTGTTTCCAGTCATCGTTAACGACCGTCAATGTAACAGGTGAACCTAACGTTTTACCATGACGGACACCTGACGATATGACGACTTGGTCTTTTTCTATTTGCATACGTCTTCCGCGTCCATGTCCACCTTGGCGTCTTGAAAGTTCTCCATTAATCATTTCAGCAGTTAATTCCATTTGGGCAGGTAGCCCTTCAATAATTGCAGTAAGTTGCGGACCGTGTGATTCTCCAGCTGTGAAGTACCTCATTCCATTTCCTCCTCTGACGAATGATCAATCATTCGTTTATAGCACTTTACCAAAGTAAAGTACATTTGACTATATGTTAATATGAAAAATATCCGGAATCTACCCGGATACCTTAAATTTTCTTATAAAAGAACGTATCTTCTGATTCAAAACCATATTTTGTAGGATTAAAAATTTGTTCAGTACTCCCTACAAATAAAATCCCGCCGGGTTTCAATGCCTTGGAAAAGTTCATATAAATTTGATGTTTCGCTTCTTCTGTAAAATAGATCATGACATTTCGACATACAATTAAATCGAATCCTGAATCGTATCTGTCTTTCAACAAATTTTGCTGTTTGAACGTCACAGTCCTTTTAACTTCATCCTTCACTTGATAATGATGACCTTCATTGACAAAGTACTGTTTTACTACAGGATAGGGTACTTCCTTTAATGCCCTCTCTGGATAAAGACCTACTCTTGCACGTTCAATTACACCTGAGTCAAGGTCTGTCGCCAATATGGAAATATCATGTAGCGGTACATGCGATGATAAAACGAGTGCGATTGAATACGGTTCTTCCCCAGTCGAACAAGCAGCACTCCAAATTTTCAGTTTTTTATTCTCAGAAAGAAGTTTAGGAAAAATCTTTTTTTCAAGTACATCCCACCGCTGGGCATTGCGATAAAATTCTGAGACGTTGATTGTCATACGATCAAGAAATTCCTCAAGTAATACCTTATCATTATGTATAGCGTCGTAATATTCGATGAAATCCCCAAACCCTCGTTTTTCATAAAGAGAAGTGAGTCTTCTTTTCATCTGCGCTTCTTTATAGAGTGATAGGTCTATTCCAGTCATTCTTTTGATATTTCCTATAAATAAAGCATAATCCGGCAATATGTTTCCTCCCGTCCCTATATTCTAACTATTATAACGGATTGGAAGCATTTTCGGAAGAACAAATACAAGTGAAGCCAACTTACAGGCGTTTAGCGCGTGCCAAAGTACACAAATTGATGTATTCGACGCTAAGTGTTTAAAGTATTGGGTCATACTGCGAGGTTACATATAGAAAAATAACAAAAACAGCCGTGCGTCATTCGCACGGCTGTTCAGTGTAATTAATTGATCCAGTTGTTCATTGATTTGTCATAAGTGATTAACTCTTCTTCTTTAAAGAAAAGACCAATTTCACGTACAGCGGATTCTGGAGCATCCGAACCGTGAATAATGTTTTTACCAACAGTAACAGCGAAGTCTCCACGAATTGTGCCAGGTGCTGATTCTTTTGGGTTTGTTGCTCCTGTCATAAGACGACCAACAGAAATAACATTTTCACCTTCCCATACCATAGCGAATACAGGACCAGATGTGATGAAATCTACTAACTCACCGAAAAAAGGACGCTCTTTATGCTCGCCATAATGCTGTTCAGCAAGTTCTTGTGAGATTGTCATAAGCTTAGCGCCTACAAGTTGGAAACCTTTACTTTCGAAACGACCTACAATTTCACCAATTAAATTACGTTGAACTCCGTCAGGCTTAACCATTAAAAATGTTCTTTCCATTATTAACACTCCTTCTTGTATGTATCAGGATTTCTCCTTTTCGATCGTACCACCCGATGCTTGATTTTTCAACTGTTAGCGCATTAATACTTACGTGTACCAATGAAAGCCGATATTTGCATAAACGCCTTTTTAGCTTCACCTTCCGGCAATGGTAGTAGTTCGGCCATTGCCTTTTTCAAATACAGGTCACTAACAGCCTGAGCCTTTTCAATTGCATCCGTACTTTTTATATAAGTTAACATTTCATCGCGTTCCAATTCCGTCAATGTACCGTTAAAAGAACGCTCCATGAAAGGTTTAAACTTTTCATCATTTTTTATGTATAAGACTGGTAACGTCAAGTGTCCATTCAACAAATCACTTCCTGCAGGTTTTCCAAGCGCTTTGTCCGTGGAAGTAATATCTAGAATATCGTCTACAATTTGAAAAGCCATTCCAGCAAAATAACCAAAACGACGTAATTTCCTAACGATTGCAGGATCTGCTCCGGAAACCAATGCCCCCAGTTCGCAACTGGATGATAGGAGAAGCGCAGTTTTTCTCTTAATACGACGTAAATAATCTCGAATTGTCTGATCAGTTTTTCGCTGATGATCAATCTGAATGATCTCGCCTTTACAAATCTCCAACATAGTTACTGCAAGTAGTTGATGTACTGCCGGAATTTCGATTTCACCTATGGATGTTAGTGCACGTGAGAAAATAAAGTCCCCAGTATACATTGCAATCCTGTTATCCCACCGCGCCTTTACCGTCTCTAGGCCACGACGTATATCTGAGTCATCAATAACATCGTCATGCACAAGCGATGCCATGTGAACCAATTCAAGTGAAACAGCTACTTTTGCCACGTCCTCCAAAGAATAAGTACCAAATTTGGAAGCTAAGATCACAAAAATTGGTCGAATCCTTTTGCCACCTGCACGCAACAAGTGGAGCGATGCTTGCCGTATAATTGGGGAAGATGAATTGACGGATCGTTCAAGTTCCTTTTCTATATAAGCGAGATCCTTCCGGAAATCGGCATAAAGCGACATTAACTTCAATTTCTCCAAAACGATTACCTTCCCCTGCGGTCTTTATTGTTTATAACCCACATGGCCAGCCGCCGCGCCACCACTATATGACTTATATGAAACGTCTACGAATCCCGCTTCTGTGAAGAGCTGGGCAAGCTGCTTCATTCCAGGGAAATCATTCGCTGACTCCTGAAGCCACGAATACTCTTTAAAACTTTTCGCGAATAATTTCCCCATAATAGGCATGATGAATTTAAAATAAAAACGGAATAATTGTCGGTAACCCGGTAGTTCGGTTTGGGATGTCTCCAGACAAGCTATCATGCCGCCCGGCTTCAAAACCCGGTTCATTTCTTTCAAAACCGTCAAATAATCTGGTACGTTGCGCAAACCAAAACCAATTGTCACGTAATCAAAAGAATTGTCCGGAAATGGTAATTCCATTGCATTCCCTTGTAGGAGATTAATATTGGGATGATTTGCTACCTTAGGGCGTCCAGCTTCCAGCATTCCTTCACTGAAATCTAGGCCGGTTACACTTCCTTCAATCCCCGTCGCCTCTGCAATTGCAATCGTCCAATCTGCAGTTCCGCAACAGACATCTAGTGCATGTGCACCCTTGTGAACAGCCATACGGGACATGATGTCATCGCGCCATTTTTTATGCTGATTGAAACTAATTACAGAATTCATCTTATCGTAATCGATAGATATTTTTTCAAAAACATTATGGACTTTCTGTTCTTTTGATAGTGACAAGAGTCATGCCTCTTTTCTCAATTCAGTTTACCAAGGAGCGGGACCGAAAAATCACGGATCTTCTGCTGTAAGAAAGGTTCGAGGAAATCAGCCGAGTCGACCGCTACTTGCAATTCAGTACGAAGGTGTTCTATCGCTATTTCCATATTGTGAGACTTCAACCCGCTACTCGAATTGTATTCCCAATTAGTTGTACCATCTGATTTAATACCTTCAAGCCACATAAGCGGCAATGCTGCACTTGCAATGGGGACGTATTCCGAAAATCCAAATGTAAGTAAAAAATCCGTTATACATCCTGCTTCGATAATGCGTACGGTTTCCACCAGTTTATCCGGACTGTCCGGTAAACGGTTATGAAAAGTTGCCTTCTTCTCGTTAATTCGACCGATTGTTTCAGACAACGAACGGATAAAACCGAAATCGGGGAGAGAAGCTAGAAGCCGGTAATGAACACCACTAAAATGGTCTCCTGACAATACCTTAAGTTGTTGCTGTCTCGACGTGGCGTTGGAAACATCGATTGAATTATGCGCATCAAACGCTGCATGTACTGCACCGACCGCAACTGCTGCAGTATTTACACGATCATTCCACCTTTCCCCGTTTAACAAAGGCAAAAGTAGAAAGAAAGATTTGATAGAGTCTACGGACATTCGCCCTACATCTCTATCTATAATTGGCTCGTAAATTGATCGCTCAACCTCAAGTATATAATTTTCAATATGTGCTTTAGTTTTTTGTATTTCCATCGTCGAATCTCCATTCAATGACGTCTAATGAAAATTGTATCAAGCGAATTAGTCTTTCCCTTCGCTTGTTAAGACACCATATGCGGTATGAACGTCTGCATTCCCACGAATTTTCATGGCTGACGTATGATCAGTAAATTGTGCGATCATCACTTCACCACGGTCTAACTTTTCCGTATGATGGAACTTCGTGTCGTTCCCACGAGTTAAACCGATTACATTGACACCGTCTTCCTTAGCTTTAATTACGATATAGTCGGTTTGTGTCATTTTCACCTCTCCTGTCTAATCTTTAACGGTTTTATCATATCATAGAAAAGGAGTTGCCCGCAAAGGTCTCAGGACATCTTGATAAGAGATAGGATTTCCCCGCGCTTAACATCGTCATTTTCGTAAATACCACGTGCTACTGTAGTTACAGTCTTGGAACCGGGTTTTTTTACCCCTCTCATAGTCATACACATATGTTCAGCTTCGATTACGACATAAACACCGACTGGATTCAGCATCTCCATTAAGGTATCTGCCACAGTGGATGTAATACGTTCCTGAAGTTGAGGTCTCCTTGCAGTTGTTTCAACAGTTCTCGCTAGTTTACTAAGACCAGCGACAACACCATCACGCGGTATGTATGCAATGTGAGCGTGACCAAAAAATGGCACAAGATGATGCTCACACATCGAGTAAAACGGTATATCTTTCACAAGTACTACTTCGTCATAGTTTTCGTTGAAAACCGTTTCAAAATAATCTTTAGGATCTTTATTTAAGCCTTCGAACATCTCGGCGTACATTTTCGCAACCCGCTTCGGCGTATCTATGAGACCTTCACGCTCGGTATCTTCACCGATTGCTTCGAGAATCATTGAAACTGCCTTCTCTATTTTCTCATAATCGACAACATTCTTCATACGAATCTTCCCCAATCGGATATAAAGTTATTCCAACAAAAATAGTAGCACACTCCCTCGCCTCCGTACAGTTCCTTTACTTTATATATTGTGTTTTAGTTGGAAATTGGAAAGAAGTCCGCCCTAAGCATCTGAAAAACAGATGCTATGGACGGACTCCTATGTAAATTCAAAGATTATTTAACTGCGTCTTTAAGCGCTTTACCAGCTTTAAAAGCGGGAACTTTGCTTGCTGCGATATCGATTTCTTCTCCAGATTGCGGGTTACGACCTTTACGTGCTGCGCGCTCACGAACTTCGAAGTTACCAAAACCGATCAATTGTACTTTCTCACCTTCAGCAAGAGTAGACTGGATCGTATCGAATACAGCTTCGACAGCTTTTGTAGCATCTTTCTTAGTTAATTCTGCTGCTTCAGCTACAGAGGTAATCAATTCTGTTTTATTCACACCATTCACCTCCTCTCAAAGGGCATTAGCTAGCTTCTAATACTGTAAAAAGAGTATCACAAGAAAATCTCTGACGCAACAATATTATCGCGAAACTGCCAATATCATGCACTTTAAGGGCGAAAAATAGAAAAAGATCCGTTTTTGACGGATCTTTTTCCTTTATACGATAAATGTAATCATACCTTTATTACCATCGTTAACCATCTGCTCAATCGTCTCCCGCAGACGTTTTCGTGCGTTCATCGGAACCGATGCAGTTTTAAAACGAATGCTTTCTTTCATGACTTCATGTAGGGGCGTTCCGAATAATTGGGTTTCCCATAACGCCTCTCTGTCATGTAAATATGCATTCTTCAATTCTTTCAATAAATGATGGCTGTGAAATTCAGATCCGATTAATGGCGAAAATTCAGCTTCCATATCCACTCTGATGATATGAAGGGAAGGTGCTGTTGCTTTCATACGGACACCAAAAAAGTTGTTCTGTTTAATTAATTCTGGTGGTGATGGATTGAAATCATCAATTGTCGGAAGTGCGACACCGTACCCTTGTTTTCTAGCTGTATCAATTGCTTCCGAATACATGTCATATGACTTTTTCGCTTTTGCAGCATCTTTAACAAACAATAACCAGTCTTTTTTTGAACCAATCTCCTGTCCCATGATTTCTTCACAAATTTCACGGAAAGCCTGTTCATCCATATCGATTTTCACAATCGCTTTCCCTTTGCCCGCATCAACTTCAATAACATCAGCATTTTTAACATACTTTTCTTCTTTCAGTTTTTCTGCCAATTCTTGAACTTTACGAATTTTCGAAGCTTCCAAGAATCCTTCGTTTATAACCCTGTCAATGTTAGCATTCAACTCATGCTCACTTCCCAGCACATCCATCCAATCCGGCTTTTGTATTTCGATATCCGAAATTGGGAATTCATACAGTGCTTCTTTTAAGATGAGCTGAATTTCCTGCGCATTCAACTGGTCTGCGCTGATAGCGATAACAGGAACACCATATCTCTCATGCAACTCCTGCTTCAGAGTGACTGTTTTTTCATTCGCTGGCATTTTAGAATTCAGCACAATGACGAACGGCTTACCGATATCCTGTAGTTTAGTAACGATTTCCGCTTCTGCAACTTCAGCTGCAGCTCTTGGAATATTATTGACCGTTCCATCCGTTGTAACCAGAATTCCAATTGTGGAATGATCCCGAATTACTTTGTCGGTACCGATGCGGGCAGCTTCCTCGAAAGGTATTGGTTCGTTGTGCCAAGGCGTGTGAACGTATTTCGGTCCATCCTCGTCTTCATACCCTTTAACACCGTCTATGACATAGCCCACGCAATCAGCAAGCCTGATTTGAAACTTTAAGTCTCCATCCCCTACCGAAACCGAAGTCCCTTGAGCGGGTACAAATTTGGGTTCTGATGTCATGATCACGGGTCCAGGTGAACTTTGTGGAAGTTCATCCTGTGCTCGTATTCGGTCCGCCGCGTCCGTCATGTTCGGAATTACAACTTCTTCCATCACCCTTTTAACAAATGTAGATTTCCCTACACGAACAGGACCAACGACTCCAATGTAAATATCTCCATCTGTACGTCTAGCCAAGTTTTCATATAATTCTTCTTTCATCCATCGTCCTCCTTTATATGCGCATATTAGTTTATGTAAATAAAAAACGTTTCATGCACGTAGCATGAAACGTTTTTTATTTTGAATTCCTCATAAATATAGGTTCATTCTTTTCATTCACCGTATAAGGGAGAGAGTAGGCCGGTAAAACCGGATTATTATCTGCTAGTAGATAGCGGATATCTTCGCCTTCTTTAACATCCGGCTTTTCTTCTTTCAAAATCCGGTTCAAGTCAATTGAATAATCGATGTAAAATATGCCATCCCCTCCGATTACCAGTGGCAACATAGTTTCCGAGTAGGGGCTAGGGACCGTCAGCGGCTCTTTGAAACCCATCGCTTTGAAGTCAACAGCATAAACATTGTCACCGACCGCATCCTTGAATGAAACTTTGCCATTAATGTTTTTTCGCAAATTCAAGTCACGAATACGTTCAGCTGAGCGTAGATCAACGAGCTTAACAGTTGGGTCCGTTTCAACGTTTGTCAACACATATTGGTAAATGCCACCTGTTTCATAAGCATTAGATGGTATTTTTTCTGTAAAAGCAGGAACAAGTTTAGCAAACTCAATCGGATATTTGATATAAATATCTGTTTCAAGCTCACGTGTTTTGATAGGCAATAGTCCTCCCGAATTCTGTTGGAAGGCATCTACCGCCTTTTGCATTGATTCCAGCTGATCGGCGTAAGGGATTTCCTGACCAGTTGTTTTTTCGGAAGGGTACATACAGCCTGATAAAACAAAAATAAATGAAGACATCAGGAGTAAACTGATTCTTTTTACTGACTTTTTCATCATGCTCCTCCTGTCGGGCCATTAAACACAAGATAAATCATCGCAAAAAATGCGAAAATCAACAAAGAATAAGCGATTAGCGCTAGTAGAAATTTAATTATTTTATTTTTAAGCTTATGTCGGCTTACATAAATAAGACCCATAGAAATGAACATGAATCCCATTGCATAAAACGATAGCCACATCTTATCCATTGAGGACAATTTAAGTCCTCCTTTCGTATAGTTAAAGAATTACCTTGTACCGAAGAGATCTTCCACTTCCTGTTTTTTCATGCGAGTCATTAATTGATCAACAGCATGTTTCGGCGGTATGTCTTCAAATAGAATAGAATACAGTGCCTCTGTGAGCGGCATGGAGACCCCGTACTGGGCTGCAAGCTGATGGGCAGCTTTAGCTGTTCTGACACCTTCAATGACCATTCCCATGCCTGATACAACTTCATCTAGACTATTTCCTTTACCGAGCATGTTACCTGCTTTCCAGTTACGTGAATGAACACTTGTACAAGTGACAATCAAATCTCCCAGGCCCGTTAAGCCTGAAAACGTCAAAGGATTTGCCCCCATCTTAACACCGAGTCTAGAAATTTCTGCTAACCCTCGTGTAATAAGCGCAGCTTTTGCGTTGTCACCATAACCAAGGCCATCAGAAATACCGGCAGCAAGCGCTATAACATTTTTAAGTGCAGCTCCAATTTCAACACCTAGGAGATCAGAATTGGTATAGACACGGAAGTAATTGTTCATAAATAAGTCCTGAACTTTTTCCGCAGCGTCTAAATCCAGAGAAGCAGCCGTCACTGTCGTCGGATGACGCAGCACAACTTCTTCCGCATGGCTTGGTCCTGAAAGCGCAACAATAGCAGATCTCTTAGTGGAATCCAGTTCCTCCGAAATCATCTCGGAAATCCGCTTCAACGAATCAGGCTCAATGCCTTTAGAAACATGAACAATCAATTTCGGATTGAGTTCCATAGTATTCAGTTCTGAACAGATTTCACGAATTGCTTTTGTTGGAACAGCTATGATGACGGTATCCCCGTGCATCACAGCCTTTTCCAAGTCAGATGTTGCTGTCAAATTGGCCGGTAAAGAAATACCCGGTAAATATGAATGATTTGTATGTTTTTCATTCACTTCGGAAGACTGGTCAGAACGTCTCGCCCAGAGTAAACAGTCATGACCATTTTCTGCTAAGACAAAAGCAATTGCTGTCCCCCAGCTTCCGGCGCCTATAACGGTTACTTTTTCCATTTCATACAGACATCCTTTCTTCTCCAAATCCGGTCAGCTTCTTGCACGTGTTATGAGCCGGATTGGCGTTCCCTCGAAGCCGAATGATTCCCGAAGACGGTTTTGTAAAAAACGCTCATAAGAGAAGTGCATGATTTCAATGTCGTTCACAAAGACGACGAAAGTTGGCGGTTTGACGGCTACTTGCGTGGCGTAATAAATACGCAGTCTACGTCCTTTGCTACTAGGTGCTGGATTTCTTGCAACCGCATCTTCGATTACTTCATTCAAGACACTTGATTGGATTCGTAGTGCATGGTTTTCACTTATTAACTTAACTTTTTCAAACAAAGTATTTACGCGCTGTTTCGTTTTAGCTGAAACAAAAGCGATTGGTGCATAGTCTAGGAATAAGAAATTATCTCGGATATCCGCTATAAACTTATTCATTGTTTTATCGTCTTTCTCAACAGCATCCCACTTATTGACAACAAAAAGGACACCTTTTCCTGCATCTTCCGCGTAACCGGCAATTCGCTTGTCCATTTCACGAATACCTTCTTCCCCATTTATAACAATGAGAACGACATCGGAACGGTCAATGGCTTTTAATGCACGAAGAACAGCATATTTCTCCACATTTTCATATACTTTACCTTTTTTACGCATACCTGCAGTATCGATAATTTTATATTTCTGCCCATCATATTCATAAGCAGTATCGATGGCATCTACTGTCGTGCCAGGGATATCACTAACGATAACTCGTTCCTCGCCTAAAAATGCGTTAACAAGTGATGATTTCCCAACATTCGGTCTGCCGATTAATGAAAACCGAATTACATCATCTTCAATTTCTTCAGCTCCGGGCTCAGGAAAGTCGTTTGCTACCGCGTCAAGCAAATCTCCAAGTCCTAGTCCATGTGAACCCGAAATCGGATAAGGTTCACCAAATCCTAGGGAATAGAAGTCATAAATCATATCCCGCATATCCGGATTATCAACCTTATTCACTGCCAAAACGACAGGTTTTTTCGTTTTATACAATATTTTGGCGACTTGTTCATCTGCATCCGTTACTCCTTCACGGCCATTCACGAGGAAAATGATTACATCCGCTTCATCTATTGCAATTTCCGCTTGTAGCCGGATTTGTTCAAGGAAGGGTTCATCTCCAATATCGATTCCACCAGTATCAATCAGGTTGAATTCGTGCGCGAGCCAATCGGCTGAACTATAAATACGGTCACGGGTAACTCCTGCTACATCTTCTACGATTGAAATACGTTCACCAACGATTCGGTTAAATATTGTCGATTTCCCGACGTTCGGCCTACCGACGATCGCTACAGTTGGTTTATTCATAATCTAACATCCTTCCAGCTTATCTTCTGCATATTATACACAAAAAAAGACGATGATGCCCGTAAAAGCACCATCATCCTTATAATTACTCGTTCATAATGTTCACTTGTTCGTTTTCTGGGGATCTAAATCGGGCTGATTGGTTGAAAGTGGAGCTATATTACCATCCCAATTAGTCTCTATTGGCAAACTTCTTCAACTGATCACCAATGACGTCTCCCATTGAGAAGCCTGATGCTTCTTCAGGCATTTCATAGCTACCGTATGAATTATTATCTTCTTTTTCTACAAGATCTTTAATGCTCAAAGAGAGTCGCTTCTCTTGTGTATTTACTTCCAACACTTTAACTTCAATCTTTTGACCTTCCTGCAACACTTCATGCGGCGTACCGATGTGCTGATGGGAAATACGCGAGATATGAACAAGACCTTCGACGCCTGGGAAAACTTCCACGAAAGCACCGTATGACACAAGTCTTTTCACAGTTCCATCAAGTTTCGTTCCCTTTGGAGCCTTTTCTTCGATGCCTTCCCAAGGACCAGGCAATGTGTCTTTAATCGAAAGTGATATCCGTTCTGAATCACGGTCTATTGACAAAACCTTGACATTCACTTTATCGCCTTCTTTTAAAACATCCGACACTTTTTCAACATGATCATGTGACAATTGTGAAATATGGACAAGTCCATCAATTCCTCCAATATCGACAAAAGCACCGAATGCTGCAAGACGTTGGACAGTACCCTCAAGTATTTCGCCTTCTTTAAGACCATCCAGTATCTCACCTTTTTGCGATTCTTTATCTTCCTGAATCACCGCACGGTGGGATAGAATTAGTCGGTTTTTCTCTTTATCCATTTCAACAATTTTGAAAGTCATTGTCCGGCCTTTATATTCTTCGAAAGATTCAACAAAATAATCTTCGACAAGTGATGCTGGTATGAAGCCCCGTACGCCTAGGTCGACTACTAATCCGCCTTTAACGACGTCTTTCACTTCCGTTTCAATTGTTTCTTTTGAGTTAAATTTCTCTTCAAGTGAACCCCAAGCATCTTCCGCGTCGACTTTCCGTTTTGAAAGAACATAATTATCTTCTTCGATTTTCATAATAATAAGTTCAAGTTCATCACCTTCAGCAACCGCATCCGAAGCCGTCTCAATGTGAAGGCTTGATAGTTCACTGATTGGAATAACACCATCAAACGGAGCTCCCGCAATTTCAACTGTCACCGATTTGTCTTCGATTTTCGTCACTTTTCCAGTAACACGGTCACCTTCATTGTAGTTGTTCTCTGTTTCTAAGTTCATCTCTTCAGTCATTATGTAGACCTCCTTCATAAAGAATCTTACTTCCATATTATGCGAATCGATTCATAATAACAAAAATTTACCCTTATTTTGTTCATTTATTTTGTTCGAGAAGGTTTTTGATCTCACTCATTATAACTTCTGTAACCTCTTCAGCCGACGTCCTATTTTCACGATAAGGCGTCATGTCAAGCGGTTTTCCATAGACAACTGTTAATCTTTTAAATGCTTTATAAGGTCCTATAATTGCGCAAGGAACAACGACAGCATCTCCGCCTTTCAGAGCAAAAAATCCTGCACCTGCAAGACCTTCGCCAAGTTCGCCCGTCTTGCTCCGTGTGCCTTCAGGAAACATTCCGACCACTTTCCCTGATTTCAGGATTTTAAGTGTATTACGAAACGCCTCTCGATCACTCATTCCGCGTTTCACCGGATATGCATTCACTTGTGGCAGGACACTTTTTAATACTGGCAATTTGAAAAGTTCTTCTTTCGCCATGAAGTGAACAGGTCGTGGACAGGTGATCCCAACAACAGGCGGATCGACATTCTCAATATGGTTCGTACAGAGAAGAACACCCCCTTCTTTAGGAAAGTTTTCCTTGCCAATTACTTTAATTCTATATAGCGGATAAAAAATAGTGCTACACAGAAATTTGCCTAGTGGGTATAAATTCATAAACGCATCCTCTTTTCGGCCAGTTCGCTAATTTTTTTCGCCACATCCTCGATGGTCATGGAAGTTGAGTCAATTAGAACGGCGTCTTCTGCCTGTCTCAGCGGAGATACCTCTCTCTCCATATCCGCACGATCACGTTCGCTTATTTCAGCCTTCAATTGTTCAATTGAAGTGATGAAACCGCGACGTTCATCTTCAATATGACGCCGCCTTGCTCTTTCTTCGACAGACGCAGTCATAAAAATCTTGAGTTCCGCATCTGGCAACACAGCTGTCCCAATATCACGGCCATCCATGACAACACCTACTCCTTCGGCTAATTGCCGTTGCTTATCGACCATTAGGCATCTAACACCACTGTGAGCAGCAACTGCAGACACATTGGCAGTTACCAGTTGTGAGCGAATGGATTCAGATACATCTACACCATCAACAATTATGGCTTGACCTACCGATGACGGTAATAGAACGATTTCAATCTGTTCAAGTAATTTCTCCAGTTCCATTCCATCATTACTATTTATGTTGCGGTCTAATGCCTTATGCGTAAGTGCACGGTACATTGCTCCTGTATCAATATACGTATAACCTAGTTTTTCAGCTGTAATTTTGGCAATTGTACTTTTTCCAGCAGCAGCCGGACCGTCAATCGCGATTTTTATTCTTTTTGTCATTTCTCAAACCCCCGTAATCAATTCGAAAACATTGTATCATAAGTATGACGTCAGCGCCTTTGTTAGGTTGTGAAAGAAAAGGTAAAAGCCGCGGAATTTGTATTTTTCTTCGAATTAACCATTTCCCTTCGGCGCGCTAGTCATGAAAATGAAAAGAGAAAAGCCCTTTTATCACGGACTTTCCCCCATTTAAATTCTATTTAATATCTCTCATTTGCAATTGTCGTTCAAAGCAGAACCGAATGATGGATTGACGCACAAATGCATTTACTTTCTCAAATTCCAGCGAAGCGATTATTCTTCCATCTTTCTCCCATACTCTGACGACCTTTGCAGATAATTTAACATACTTAATATCGTGACTATTGAACGGTAATACGATAATTAACGATACGACTTCCTCAGCGACTAGTGTTGTGAAGTTTGACAAAAAAAGTGCGATACCGCCTGCACTTAAGTCTGCAGCGACATATTGGCTGAATAGACTATTTTTCTCCACAGCGACATCTATTGCTGATTCTACTCTTACAAATTGGCGCCTTTGTATCTTAATGAGTTGATCATCACCAGGATAGGTTAATTTCAGCATGGGGATCCCTTTATTAAGGCGACCACTTACTTCTGTCCGAAATGCATATGAAATTTTGGTGCTATCAGTGAAGTTCACTTGTAACTGCGTTCCATCCATGAAGAATGAAGTGCGTCCGGTTTCAATATGAGTTGGATAGTCAATCATCACGTACCCATCACTCATATCGACCACTTTACTTTTAAACTTTTCACCATCTTTAGTAAAATCCTTGTCAATAACAATAATTGTCCCTATCGAAAGTAGCACATGTAACACCTGCCATCTATATGTCATACATCCTATTATGTCATGACAAGATGGAAAATCCAATGCCTATTTTACTGTAACCTTTCCGTTTTAATTACTTCGGATGTTTCAGTGTCGACAATAACAGCATACGTACCTGTTTCACCATTTTCATCTAATGTGACAGTCATATAATGTGCAAGTCGCTGTTCCAACTGACGATTTTCAACATATGCATATTCTTCTTTAACAATCGTTACATTGGTGTGGAAAAATGATTTCCAATCCTTTTTCGTTATCGGTTGCTTCGAAGTTTTCTCTTTACGTACATATTCAGAAGCATCCAATCCGATTATACCTGCATTATCTTTGGCGATTTTCAAATGAATGATATCTGAAAATACTTTTGCACCATATTCAGGTTCTACTCGAACAAACACCATATGCCATGCTGTATTATTTTCCCTTGCCTCTTCATAAACAAGATCCTTATACCCCGCTTCTTTTAAAAACGACTCAGCTTTCTTTTTCAAGTCTTCAAACGGAAGGCTTTCTTTTCCAAAAGGTCTTTCCGTTAATAATGATAAGACATGGCCACCTTTTTCTGTGATGTCGATGTAACCGACAGACTCATCTTCCGCGAAACGAATATGATAAAACGGATAGGGAGATCCTGGTTGGCTTTTTTCTACAACAATGGTTTCGTTTGATAGGTGTGGGAACAATTTTTTAAAGTTGGTAACAGCCTGTTCTTTTGTAACTTTCGGATCTTCTATTTCTTTAAGATCTTTCTTTTTCATCGAATCCGACTCACTTGCCGTGAGCGGGAAATCACTTTCTGTATACTGCTTTACAGCAGTGCCCATTCCCGTCCAATCATGTCCAGCACTTGCACTATCGAGTCTTTTATTCCATCCATCAACCGACAAATCTCCGGTCACCATGCCTGCAGTTGCAACTTGCCACTCATCCGACATGGAACTCAGATTCTTGGAGGCTAATTTCATTACTCGGTGATATTCAGCATTATCCTTTGAACGGTCAGTCTCCTTTGCAAAGTTACCAAGTCGTCCAAGATAATTCATCCAGGATGTAGAAAAACTTGGATCCATCGGCAGAGAGGATACGGAGTTTTTTATATCAGATGATAAGCGCCAAATGTCCTCCCGTGCTTCAGATGAGCCTTCTGTCTCATTAAATAATAACGTTTTCTTCACCGCAATATCTAATTCTTCCAGCTTCTTCGACGCATCAGTCATCTTATTAGCATATTGGTTGCTTAAGGCTATAGATAGCTCTTTATTTTCAGCCGCTTTAGTATAAGAAAAAATTGAAAGTGCTGCTACAGAGTATATCAAAACAAACATCAGTTTTTTCATAAATCAGCAAATAACAGCAGGAGCCTTTTGTTATTCCCACTATATTTGCCCTATCCTCCTTTCGTGTTCAAATGTTAGTCCTTAATGGCAAAATACATGCAGCCCAATCTTCTTTATTTGTGGTCGCGACCAAATCCATTCACTTGTTGCTGTAATAGGGTTAAAGTAGTAAATCGAGTTTTCTGACGGATCCCAGCCATTAATCGCATCCAGGACCGCCTCTTTTGCTCGTTCGTTGGGAGTAAGCCATATTTGACCATCTGCAACAGCAGTAAAGGCCAGTGGTTGGAAAATTACGCCACCTACAGTATCCGGAAAGTCAGGATGCTCTATGCGGTTTAAAATGACTGCTGCAACTGCTACCTGGCCTTCATATGGCTCGCCCCTTGCTTCACCGTAAACCGCATTTGCTATCAGATTAAGATCTGCATCCGAATACTTTGCAGGTAATTGAACATTCTCTTTTTTCCCTGCGCCTTTATCCACTTGAGATGCTAGCGGCTTACTTCCGTAATGAGTGAACTTATTTCCTTTATTCATATTATCTTTAACGAATTTCTCATCATAATTAGATGCATCCACTAATTTCTTTCTTGTCTGTAACCCTGCAATTCCGTCAACTGGAAGTCCATATTCCTCTTGAAAGTTACGTAAAGCCCAATAGGTTCCATAACCGAATTTCCCATCAATTGTCCCAGTGTAATAACCGATATACTGAAGTCTTGACTGCAGTTCAATAACGTCATCTCCGAAAGCTCCTCGCGCAACATTCTGCGTGCTGAATGCCTCAATTTGACCGGGAGACGCAGCATATGCACTTCCGAGGAGAAGGACGATTGTAATCATGCGGATAATCAATTTTTTCAAGTTCATTCCTCCTTTTAAATCAGTTTGTCCAAAATCATCATTATTATTAGCAAAACAAAAAAATGATTCAGCAATTGCTGAATCATTTAGTGTTCATTCGGGTTTTACGTCTGAATTGTTGCATTGCGAATGAATGTGCATATTTAACTCGTGTTAAGCCAAACCACCATAGAAATAACATAAAAGGAATAATCAGATACAGCCACAAATCATCTACGGCAAGGATGCCATTGTATATGAAGTGAAGACCATATGGAGCTAGTAATGCTAAAAATAAGTACTTATTAACGTGTGCTTCAACTGCGAACTTAGCACGTCCAAAATAATAACCCATGACAACACCGAAAAGGGCATGACTTGAAACTGGCAGTAAAGCACGGAGAAAAGCTGTATCAGTTCCAAATGTTAAGAGATAAATAATATTTTCAACTGTTGCAAAACCTAAGGAAGCGCTGGCACCATAAAGGATTCCATCATAAGCATCTTCAAATTCTACATGACGATAAATCGCTAACAGAAGGATAAGCCATTTAAAAAACTCTTCAAGACCGCTGGTAAAGACTACATTTCGAAAGAAGTAGTTAGAAAAAATGTTTTCCTCTTCGAAAACATGTTGAATGAACAATATTGGGAAAGTCATGATAGCACCATATAAGAATGTATGAAATAATGTCAGAGATGGTTCTTTTGCAATTTGTTTTCTTAAATAAAAATAACTGAAGAGCGCCAATCCCGGCGCAATCGCTACGGTAAGCAAAATGAACATAGGCTGGCCTCCATTTCCGCTTTATTATACCATCAATTCCCTTAAACAGGAGGAACTAAAATGCTGAAAAATATTCTACTCGTACATACAGGCGGCACAATTTCGATGGAACTGGATATCACAACGGGCGGCGTTATGTTAAGTGCGACCAATCCACTAGCATTAGAAATATATAACATCCAACATTTCGCTACGATTACAGAAGTGGAAGCATTTAATTTACCTTCCCCTCACATTACACCCGTAGAGATGTTGGAGCTGCAAAAATTAATATCTCGACATATTGAGGACAATCACTTCGATGGTGTAGTCATTACCCATGGCACGGACACACTTGAAGAGACAGCATATTTCCTAGAACTGTCAACGAATTTCAGCATCCCCATTGTATTAACAGGTGCCATGCGCTCTTCCAATGAAATCGGATCGGATGGCGTTTACAATCTGATGTCTGCTGTCAGGGTTGCAGCTTCAGACTACGCCATCGGAAAAGGTGTGCTCGTCGTCCTAAACGATGAAATCCATACAGCGACTAACGTGACAAAGACTCATAGTAGTAGCGTATCAACTTTCCAAAGTCCGCAATACGGTCCAATCGGTATCGTAACGAAGTCGGACATTCATTTTCATCATGCGCCACTTTCCCGAACGTATCTCCCAATAGTGAAAATCACTAAAAAGGTAGCAATGTTCAAAGTCTATGCGGGAATGGATTCAGACTTGCTAATATCAATCGCCTCACTCGGGTATGACGGCTTGGTTCTCGAGGGACTTGGACAGGGCAATGTTCCACCTGATCTAATCACAGGAATCAGACAGCTCCTTTCTGACGGTCTTCCAATTATTCTAGTTTCCCGTTGTTTCAACGGAATTGCTCAAGACATTTATGCTTATGAAGGAGGAGGGAAAATGTTGAGTAAAATGGGTGTGCGTTTCGAACACGGACTTAGTGGTCAGAAAGCGCGTTTAAAACTATTGCTAGAACTATGTTCGCAGTAGTTTCATAAGCAACGAAAAAGGCTACTCTTCACCTGGTCTAATCAGGTGAAGAGTAGCCTTTTTTATTTCTCGTTTTTTTTCATTTCGATTGCTCGCGCGATTAAGTCTCCATGAAACTTTCCATTTTCAATAAAAATTTCATTGGCATTATTTCCAGCTGCTATTACCCCCGCTACAAAGAGCCCTTCCACATTCGACTCCATCGTTTCTTCATCAAAAGTGGGACGTCCACTTTCTTTATCAATTGTAATACCTATTTTCTCCAAAAAAGCGTAGTTAGGATGATAGCCAATCATCGCAAAGACAAAATCATTATCGAATTCGAATGTCTCTCCCTTTTTTTCAAACACAACAGATGAGTTAGTGATTTTGAGTAAATCCGCATTAAAATGCATATCAATGTCACCACTGCGGACAAGACTGTCAAATCCCGGTAAAATCCATGGTTTGATACTCGGTGAATAGTCAGAACCCCGATAAATTACGGTAACCTGTGCGCCGGCACGTTCCAATTCTAGTGCTGCGTCAATGGAGGAGTTCTTACCTCCAATGACAACAACCTTCTTTCCGAAGTAAGGGTGTGCTTCTTTAAAATAATGGAAAACGTTCGGAAGTTCCTCCCCTTCAATTCCCAATCGATTTGGATTGTCATAATAGCCAGTCGCAACAACAACGTTTGCAGCTTGGTACTCGTTTTTGTCTGTTAAAACGCAAAAGTCTTGACCTACCTTAGTGACGTCTTCCACTTTTTCGTAATTATTGATGGGTATTTTTTTAAATTCAGCTACTTTACGATAATAGACAAGCGCATCATTTCGCTTTGGCCTATCTATTGCAGTGATAAACGGAATATCCCCAATGGATAATTTAATACTGGTACTGAAAAAGGTTTGATGCGTTGGATAATGATAAATCGAGTTCACAATAGTACCCTTTTCAATAACAAGTACGTCATGACCTTTATTTTGCAATTCAATTGCCGCTGAAAGACCACATGGTCCTCCCCCTATCACAATTACATCTTTTAGTATCATTTTAACTTTCGCTCCTTTAGGACGGTTCAAGTGTATCTGATTGCAATAATATGACATTCTGGCTCTGCCCCTAGACGTAACGGTATCTTAGAAGTGCCATATCCATTGCTGATAAGCTTTGCCCGACCATTCTTGATGCGGAAGGATCCTTTGTCTTCCAGACCGTATTTACCGATTCTAATTTGACCTCCGTGTGTATGTCCAGCCAGCAATATACGAGGTTGATAAAGCTGTTCCACTTTCCTAAAAAGTGAAGGCGTATGTGTAACAAATATAACATTTTCATACTGTACGATGGATTGAAGAGAAGAATCAATATCGACATTCCCGCTAGATGGATCATCCGTTCCACCAATCCCCCACTTTGAATGACCAGGAATTGCTACATTTTCATTATCAAGGATTTTTCCTCCGTAGCGGCTAATCATATCCCTAATTTGCTTTTCTCCTGCCTCACGGTCATTGTTCCCCCAGATAAAAAACAACGGACCTAAACTGGCTAACTGACGGATATTCTTCTCGACACGCGCTAATGGGACACCTTTTTCGGCAAGATCCCCGCCGATGATAACTACATCAATTGTATTTTCGAATTGAATTTTAGCTAGTAGCTTATCATCGATTTTACGCCTATGAATATCAGAAATGAAAAATACTGATAGCCTTTTGTCGTGTAAGCTTTGACTTTCTATGTTCATGCTATGGTGAACAACGTTCCTTCTTCTGGCGCTCATAAACATGAATATGATGAAGCCGACTATAATTAATACTAATAACTTAATTGTTTTATTGACCGTAATCATGCCCCACCTTTCATAGGAAAAAGGCAAAGCAAGTACACTTTGCCTTCTTCCACAATGTTATTTATCAAGGAATAACGAGCGTCTGGCCCACACTAATTTCATTTGAAGACAAGCCATTCGCATTTCTAATTTTATCTACACCTGTTCCATTGCCATAATATTTCAGTGAAATACGATATAGATTCTCATTACTGGCCACTTTATGCGTTTTAGCAGTTGGTTTTGGTTCAGGTTTTGGTTCAGGTTTTGGTTCAGATTTCTTCTCTGGCTTAGGTTCCGGCTTCACTACTGGTTTCTTCTCAGGAATTGGATCGGCTTTGACTACTGGCTTTTCCGCTCCACTGACCGGTTTACTTGTACTTTCCCCATCATCTTTGCTATCTGTTTTACTCTCATCATCCTCGGCCTCAATTGCAATATCCTTATCGGTGGCATCATTTTTTTTATCGGCCGCTTCCTTACTAGTTTCAAAGCGTATACCCGTTTCGCCACCTTTTGCAGATGTCATATCACCAGGGGAATAAAAATCAGAAATGAAATAAACTAAAATGAGTACTGGAATCAGCGTAAATAGTCCAAGAATTATGT
This sequence comes from Sporosarcina sp. Y1004, assembly GCF_057669665.1. NCBI lineage: Bacteria > Bacillati > Bacillota > Bacilli > Caryophanales > Caryophanaceae > Sporosarcina > Sporosarcina sp. Y1004. The sequence continues at coordinate 181,458 of NZ_JBYHFQ010000002.1, forward strand.
TAATCATCAAATGGCCGGATTTCTTTTTCGGCTTCCGACCTTTCCTGTGTAATTCCGTACGCGATGGAAGGTCTCCAACTTCTGAACCTTCGTCTAAACTGATTTCTTTTCTGTGCTCTTCGAATTCAGTCTTGTAATCATCTTTTTTCATCGCCACATTCTCCTATCGCATCGTACTATTCTTCTATTATGACGAGTTTTGTCGTAAAAATCAAATACACATTGGTGAAATCACTACTGCCACTACGCTTTCATCTTGGAATAGATTGCGTCCAGATTTTGAATTGAGCCTGTGCCTGCAGGACGCGACGAATTTAGGACACCTTTTGACTAGCTGAAGGCTCATACTAAGTGAACTTGTTTGAGAAACCGAGCTATTATCCAAGAAGTACAGCTAGTCTTTGATCCCAATCCATCGTTCGTTTATCGAATGGAATCGACTTTTGTCCAACAGTGCCTATAAATTCTGCAGTTCTGCAAACTGAACAACAATATTGAGGTTTCACTTCACAGTTCTCACCAAAAAAACGTAAAATTTCGTGTCGAATGCATTGATCTGAGTGGATTAGTCGAAGCATCGTCTGTAGCTGTGCCTCTTTTTCCCTTATTAACTCATTCATCCGAATAATAACGTCTTCGATTGGCATCCGTTCAATATAGTAATCCATGACACGTTTTCCTGTTTCGCTGATTCGCGCTAATTCTGCAGCCTCATTAGGTGAAACATTATTCACTAGAAGCTGTTGATAATGCCGAATTTCAGTTTCTTGTGGTATATCATCTTGAACAATAAACCGTGTTCTCGATTCGTCTTCTGGAGAAAAAAGCAATGTTGCAGCAGATTGTTTACCGTCCCGGCCTGCCCTTCCAACTTCTTGAATATAACTTGCAATGGCCTGGGGCACATGTTCATGGATTACTTGACGGATATCATTCTTATGTATACCCATGCCAAAAGCATTTGTAGCGCAAATCCAACTAATTTCACCAGTAATGAACTGCTCTTGGATAAATGCACGATCTTCTTGTTCTTTACCAGCGTGGTAAGATGCGACTGATACACCGTCCGTCTGGAGGATTGCTGAAAGTTTATCCGCACGTTTTCTTGAAGCAACGTATATAATTCCAGGACCCTGTGTTTCAATTATACGACTTCTTATCCAATCCGTTTTCATCATCCCGTTGTCAACTTTAATAATCGAATATGAAATATTCGGACGATCAAGTGATTGCTGATGGATGATTGGTGTCCGTAACTGTAAATAATGGCAAATATCAGCTTTTACCTTATCATCCGCTGTAGCCGTTAAAGCCAAAATACCCGGACGCGCCACACCGTTGAACAATTCCCCAATCCGTAAGTAATCTGGCCGAAAATCAAATCCCCATTGCGATATACAATGCGCCTCATCCACTACGAATAACGACACATTCAAAGTGCGGAGTAGTGCAGTCACTTTTTTCTGCAACAGCATTTCAGGTGAAATAAAAATAAATTTATAATGGTGCAACTCATTCATTATTCGTGTCTTTTCAGAATAAGTGTGGAATGAATTCAAAGCAACCACTCGTTTTTCTCCATTTCTTTTCATGATGGCCACTTGGTCTTCCATTAAAGCAACCAAGGGTGAAACGATTAAGACTGCTCCTTCAAAGACATATGCTGGTAGTTGGTAGCAAAGGGATTTCCCAATGCCTGTAGGCAAAATGGCAACCGTATCTTTTCCTGCAATTACATCGCGAATCACTTCCTCTTGACCCGTCCTGAATTGGTCAAAACCAAATTTCTCTTTCAAAATTTTGTGAATCTCCACTAGCATTCCACTCCAGTCCGAGCACCTAGAATTAGTCGTAGTTGAAAATAGGACAAGTGCTCGAATTCCGATTTCAGCACTCGAAGTCTTCGTGTTCCAAATTCACTAACTTTCGCAATGACTGCCACTACATCTTCCTCTGAAACAAAATCAGTTAGAGGGAATTCTAAGTCATTAATAGACATTTCGACGAAGTGATCTTCAATCGTACTTGTTTTCAATTTACGTACATTGACTATGTCTTCAATCGATAGTCCACGGATAAAAAGCTGTTTCGTTTTTACTGACGAATCAGTCAAGTATGTCGAAACCTTGACATTTTCAGCTAATTTTCGCAACAAAGGCAAATCGGATGAATTTAAGATTACAGTTAGTAATATATGTAATGCTTCTATAAAAAGTAGACGGATGTCAAATGGATTTTGTTTCAAAGTATCCGATAATTGATCCCAAGTCCATCCGCTCATTTTAAAACCGCTCAATCGATAGGTGATAACTTGCTTTTGAATGTCGTCTATTCCGCTTCGTGTAAAGCAAACGCGAAGCTCTTCGCTAAGCAAGCGAGAAAACGCAGGATCGCCAATAGGCAAAGTATGTAAGAAAGATTTTACAAAGTGCTGGATATCGCGGTCTTTTTGAACTGGCATGAAAGACTTTTCACCTGCCTTAAAATTAGAGACCGTTTGAACTGTAAGCGATAATCTTCCAAAAAAAATCATTTCACGACCTCTATAGTCCCAACCGTTAAATTGATAAGATTGAATTTTTGCAACTTCGGCATTTCCCTGTTCAGTCAACTTGACGTATGAATCATTCATGGTTAAAATAAGTTCTTGATCCGCCAATTGATGAGCAACTAAATTAAACTCTTCTAACGACAATTTTGGTAAAATGCCAAAGAATTCTTTTAAGCCGTAATATTCGACATCCTGCAAAGTCTGACCTGATTTTTTGCCGCGTAATAGGTGAAAACCCGCATAGATTTTGCGTTCCCCATCTATTCTACTTATGATGGTTAATAGTATTGAAAATAGATTCATTTTGAATTCCTCCGATAAACAAACGTTTTTTGTTGAAAACTCTTGTCAACATCATTAGAATGGATTATGAAGTAAATTTTTTGTACGGAGAAAAGAGGAGAAAAAGACTATGCCTAAATATACAATCGTCGACCAAGATACATGCATCGCATGTGGGGCGTGTGGAGCAGCTGCTCCAGATATATACGATTATGATGACGAGGGGATTGCTTACGTTATCCTCGATGATAACACGGGTACAGCGGAAGTTCCAGAAGAACTAATGGAAGATTTGGAAGATGCTTTCGATGGCTGTCCAACCGATTCAATCAAGACTGCCGATGCACCATTTGATGGCGATGCGTTAAAATACGAAGATTAATTTCAAATTAGTAGTCGACATACACCAACCAGTATTACTAGCTCAGCGCCTCTCAGTTGACGTTGGAAATACCATACCGACCAACTACACTAGATTACTCCACAAGCATGTCCTATGCAGTGTTGAACGCGCTGAACTCACCTTCAGGTCACTAAATTAATTAATACATAGAAAAGCCGTACCGGTAAAACTTCCCGGTACGGCTTTTCTCTATATATAGTAGTTTGACTCGTGACATTTGTAATTTAAGAAGCTAATTGTGACCGCTGTTGAGCAATCCATTTTTGCATACTATTGAAAAGTAGCAATGTAATAACCATTAGAATAACACCTTTGACAAGGTTAAATGGTAAGATTCCCAATACAATCATTGAGTACAATGCATCACCTGACATGGCTGGCATATTAAGGAAGTAACCGTACATTGGTAAAAACAATACATAGTTCAGGACGCTCATGCCGACTGCCATCGCAACTGTTCCAGCAATCAGACCGACCGTAAGGCCTTTAGCCGTCCGGAATTTATTGAAGATGAAATAGATAGGTAGTATAAAGAGTACACCCGTTACAAAGTTTGCAAGTTCTCCTACAGGTACTCCTGTCGGGCTCCCTGACATGAACCAGTGCATAATATTTTTAAGCAATTCAACCGATATTCCAGCTACAGGTCCCATAGTCATAATTGCCAAAACGGCAGGAATCTCACTGAAATCGATTTTCAGAAATGCCGGTAATGCAGGTAACGGGAAGTTAAACTGCATCAAAACAGTTGAAATACTCCCTAGTATCGCGATCAAAATCATCTTACGTAATTTCTTGTTTGTCATTTGTTCCTCTCTCCTTTTGCGATTCACTTCAAAAGAGGAAAGGCCGTTCCATCCTATATATGTCGACAAAAAATCCCTAAAGCAAATAGGCTTTAAGGAGTTAAAAGGTACGTTTCGCTTCCGATACATGTCGCAATACGTCATCAGCTTCGCTCGTTCACATCAATATGTGTCTAACTTAAGGACACTCTGGTGTTCACTTACTCGCATCTATCGCTACATTCATCTCGAAATCTTCACAAGTTGTAAGGAGGAAATCTCCTATTTACCCATGATTAAACAAGCACCCTTTTTGTGGACAACACAAAAAGATGGCCGCACCTTCACCTTCTCCCATCCAGACTATACTGTCGGCTCCGGAATCACACCGGTATCAGCTGTTAAGCTCGCGGGCTTGGAAAAATTTCCTTTACCGCCGGTCGGGAATTACACCCTGCCCCGAAGATGAATCAATATTATGTTACATTTCTATTGTATATATAAAAGAGTGCTTTGTAAACAGTTCAGTTTACAAAGCACTCTTTTTTCATTTCAAAATGATAGGTAGCGGATTAGATCCAATCGGAACCGGTAAAGGTCCACTGAAGTTAAAACCGTTCCATTCTTCTTGAACTACATTTTCAAATTGAAGTTGTTCACCAAAGCTAGCGGCCGTTAACAACATACCTTCAATCATTAACATTCCTTTTATCGGCTCAATCGCTTCCAAGTCCAAGGGTTTTGTGAATTTTACAACAGTCACTTCAGTTCCTTGATTTACTTCAAATTCGATAGCAGCTGGAATGACTGGCTGAAAAACATCATTTGGCTTTATCCTCATCTGTTGCAGCGCCTTTACGATAGATTGCTGCGGTTGCGAAAAGTTAGATGAAAGAAACTGCTGTCCATCTTCTTGCTCAAATAAGTAGTAATTAAAGTGATTGATACCACTCTTTAACACCATCGGCGTACTGGGCTGCCCGACTTCGGAAAACACGACTGCCGATTCATCTTCGTGCTGAAATTGTATTTCTTTAAAACCATAAAACGTATCCTGTAATGTATTGAAATACACTTCCATCGAAGCAGACGCCAAGTCGTAGCCATGCCCCTTCGGAAGCCGGTGGATAAGGTCTAAATCATCCCGAATAAAAACACCTTCATAAGGGTGATATGCAGTAAATCCGAGCGCTTCCTCGTCGATACGCACCGCATATTTTGAGTATAAATCATAACTTGTCGGATTCAAAGTCCCAAAATCCGCTTCGATTTGACTGTTTGGAATAACGAATGAAACAGGAATGCTTGATGCTTGATCACCTGCAAGTCCTATGTGGAATAATGTAACATCTTCAAGATCTTCAGGATAGACAGCAAAATGATGCATACCACTCTCCATGTCTGCCATCATGGTAGAAGACTTTTCAGTCTGTTCTTCAACGGTTGCCATTTTAGCCGATTCATCTCCTACCGTAGAAGTGTCAAAGTCATCACTCTTCGTCACAGCCGAGTCTGCACTTTCAGACTTCATTGCGCTGTCATCTCCCCGAAACATCGATGGGATTAGAAGCCCTACAACTAGCAGAGCAGCGATAGCTACCAATGCCGGCATCCACCTTAAAGATCGCTTGCGACGGTGATCGCTCAGCCTTTCGTCCTGTTTAAGCCGTTCAATAATTTTCGATTTTGAACGGTTATCCTCTATATCAGGTAAATCTCCGAGGAGATTTTCAATCTTGTTGTTATTCCATTTTTTTTGGGTCATCAAGTTCCCTCCCTTCTGTCGGAAGAGCATTCAATTTCTTTTGTAAAGCTTTGATTGCCCTGTGTTGAGTGGTCTTTACTTTGCCTTCTGTCCAGCCAAGGATTTCAGCTGATTCAGCAATTGAAAGGTCTTGGAAATAACGCATAATGATAACCATTTTCTGATCACCTGTACACGTATTAAGTGCGTTTAACAGCTCTTGCATTTCTTCATTGAGCGTAACGATTTCCTCCTGAAGGATTCCTGTCGAAACGAGCTCACTTTTTTCCCAGTCGAATTTATCAAAGAGATGTTTTTTTCGCACTGTGTTTTTCCTGAAATAATCTATTGCGACATTTTTGGCAATTGAAAAGAGCCATGTCTTTTCGGAACTTTTCCCCTCAAAACCGACGTACGCCCGCAGCACCCTTACATATACTTCATGCATAAGGTCTTCAGCTTGATCACGGTCCCTTGTCAAATAGATAAGAAACTTGAACACATCCTGATGATACTGCTCGTATAGTCGGTGAAAAACGGAGTCGTTCATAAAATTCCCCCGCTCTATTAATTAGTCGTTCTTCAAGCTAATTAGTTACATATTTTTTAATAGCAATGTACAACAGAAAATCGTACCTTCAACGTCGCTCCTTGTTGCAGTAATTCTGCCGCCGTGGGAGTCGATTATACTTTTCGCGATAGCAAGTCCTAGGCCCGTACCGCCTTTCCCCCTTGTTCTCGCTTTATCCGCTTTATAAAATCGTTCGAAGATGTACGGAAGGTCCTCTACTGGAATCCCAACGCCTGTATCCGTGACTTTTATTTCAATCTTATCTACAAGCTTTTCAATACTAATTTTGACGCTACCTCCATCAGGCGTATGGCGTATGGCATTGTCGATTAAATTAGTAAATACTTGCTCCAACCGATCTTCATCAACGTTTATTATTAATTCTTGTGTTTCTGGAAATTCGAAAGACAGTTCAACATTCGCTTCTCGCGCTACTTGCATGAACTTAAATACAATTCTGTCCAGGAAAGGGATTATTGACAAATCTTCTTTGTAAAGCCGCATATGACCGGACTCCATCCTAGCGAGATCCAGAAGATCCGTCACAAGGCGTCCCATTCTTTTCGACTCATCGTGAATGATTTGCACCATCTCGTCGCGTTCCTCATCACTGTTGGTCACACCATCTATAATCGCTTCACTGTACCCCTGCAGCATGGAAATGGGCGTTCGAAGTTCATGGGAAACGTTTGCGATGAAATCTGAACGGAGCTTTTCAAGTTTATGCTGATCCGTCATATCTCTTAAGACTGCAACAGCCCCACGAATACTATTTCCGCTGTAAAGCGGGCTTATCGAAATACCATAGAACTGACCATTCAGTTCCAATTCATCCTCCACTTCCTCCGCAAACGTAATAACGTGTTCAAGCATATGGAAAATTGCTGGCGGAATATGGCGATTTCCTTCTAGTTCCTCATTTTTAATATACCAGTTTTGCAATAGTCTTTCTGCTTGGGGATTACTTAAAAGAATCGTGTAATCACGATTGAATGTAATGACAGCATCCGTCATTGATGTCAAAATGCTTGATAGTTGTTCCTTATCCTGATTAATTAGTTCTACATGATATTTAAGTTGTCTACCCATCTGATTAAATGCCGTAGCGAGTTGACCAATTTCATCATTTTGATTTACAGGCAAACGAGTGTCGAAATTACCTTTTGACAATTCAAAAGCAGCTTGCCTAAAACTCCTTAAAGGTAGAGTAATTCGAGTAGACAGGAAAAATGCAAAAAATGTCGTTAAAATAAATGCTATAAATGCTGATAAAAATACAATATGCGTAGTTCTTTTCGTAGTTCTGTGGACGGCTTCAAGACTTTGGTAAATGACAACCGTACCAGTTACTTCATTTTCTATTTCAAGTGGGTAAGATAAAACAAGATATTGCTCCATGACATCTTCTTCAATATTAGAAGGTAGAATCATTTCCTTCACAACTGGCTTATCCAATTTTTGATTGAATTGGAATAGAGATTCATTCAGGATTTTTTCCTCTATCTTTTCCTGGTTTAATCCCTTATGAAACGAATCGGTAACTTCTCGGTCGGAACCTACAACCATTGCATTTGTTTCTTCGTCAAGAATGTCATGAATAATTACTTGCATCGAAGGTCCGCCTTCATGATCTTCGACGATTTTCCCGATTGTCGTTACTACCCTACGTAAGGTATCCTCGGCTTGTTGCGTATGAAAATTATCAAGGAATTCTAGTAACAGTACTGTTACGATAAAAAGGACAAAGGAAACGAGAAGCAATATGGTTGCCCATAGCTTCCCGACAATTGAATTCCATATCCTATTCATTAGGAATCTCGAACTTGTAGCCGACTCCCCACACAGTGACAATCATTTTTGCCGCATGTTCAGAAACGCGACTGAGCTTTTCCCGAAGTCGCTTAACATGCGTATCAACAGTACGAAGGTCGCCAAAGAATTCATAATGCCATACTTCTTTTAACAATTGCTCTCTGTCGAAAACTTTGTCCGGCGACTTCGCAAGGAAATAGAGAAGTTCATACTCTTTAGGCGTTAGCGCCACTTCTTTACCATCTGCTGTAACACGGTGTGCATCGTGATCGATTGTCAATTGTGGAAAAACGACTAAATCTTTCGATGTAGATGCTGATGCTGATCCTGGGAATGTAACTGATCTTCTTAAAATCGCCTTAACGCGCAGTACAACTTCACGCGGACTGAACGGTTTCACTATGTAATCATCCGCACCCGCTTCAAAACCGGTTACTCTGTCAGACTCCTCGCCTTTTGCTGTCAGCATTATAACAGGCGTCATTATTTTCTTTTCTCTCAATTCTTCCAGCACTTCAAGGCCATCTTTTTCAGGCATCATCAAGTCAAGTAAAATACAGTCATAATTATTAATAAGAGCCTTTTCAAGAGCTTGGGCTCCATCAACCGCTTCGTCAATTTCATATCCTTCTCGCGTAAGATACATATTTAACAAACGGCGGATTCTCTCCTCGTCATCTACTACTAACAGTTTCAACTTTTCGTCCATAGATGTATACCCCTTTCAACATGCTTCTTAGTCCATTGTACAAGTCGCCATGTAAAAAAGAAACAGAAAAGCAGCGGTGGCTTGCTTTGAACCCGTTTCAATATGACGGATCAGTGAAGTACTGTAGTTTTTAATGTATTGTTCGGCTGTTGTTATGTAAACAATAAAAAACTTCACAGAAGTAGTTATCCAACTACATCCATGAAGTTCTCAATTACTATTCAATTGTAAGTTTCCTTACCTTGTCTTAAGCATAGGAGTGTAACCCAGCAATGATTAAGTTAACAGCAATTAGATTAAACATAATAATAATGAAACCGATAACTGCTAGCCATGCTGATTTCTCGCCGTCCCACCCTCGTGAAAAACGCAAGTGGAGGAATGCGGCATAGAATAACCATGTAATAAGAGCCCATACTTCTTTTGGATCCCAACCCCAGAACCTTGACCAAGCCTCATGAGCCCAAATCATAGCGAAGATGAGTGCACCAAGTGTGAAGACAGGGAAACCAATCAAAACAGAACGATACCCAATTTCGTCCATCATTTGCGAATTCGCTTTTTTAGCGAAAGGCTGTAGCAATGCTGCAATTGGACGTCGGAAAATAAGTCTCAGAATCAAGTATAAAACGATTCCGCTCGCGACTGACCAGACGAATGTCGTAAACGTCTTCGCATTTATGATTGGCGGCATTTCGGCCCATGGCGTCATTACACCCGGTGTAAGCGATTCATAACCAGCCATTCCGAAAAGTGGTGGATAATTGTACTCGATTTTAGCAGGTTGTTCATTTTTATCAATGTATGTGAATTCTGCTTCATAGCCTGCTATTTTAAACGACGTCGAAGACAATACGAACCCAATTACTAGTATAAGTGTGAAGATAACCGCTTCTAGCCAGAAACGCTGTTTCGACTTTTTCGTCAAATCAATATTCTTCAATAAGTAGATGAGTCCCGCAACAGCACTTATTGCAAGAATCGATTCACCAAGTGCAGCCGTAATTACATGAACCCACAACCAATAACTTTTCAGTGCGGGAATAAGTGGTGTAATTTCCCTCGGAAACATACTTGCATACCCGATGATAATAATCGCGATTGGCAGTGCAAACAAGCCGAGTGATGGCGTTCTATAAATGTAATACAGAAGAATAAATGCCCCTACGAGCATCATTCCAAATGCTGTTGTAAATTCGAACATATTACTTACTGGGGCATGTCCTGATGCTATCCAGCGAGCAATGAAATAGCCTACATGGGTAATGAATCCGATAATCGTAATCGTAATCGCAATTTTGCCCCATCTGTTGTTTTTATAAGAAGTTTCCGATTTAGCACCTTTTACCGCACCGCCGAAAAAGAGCGTTGCGACAAGATAGGCGATAAATGAAACTAAAAGTAGATTAGCACTTAACGCTGCAAGTCCCATTATATTTTGTCCACTTCCTTATCTTCCGAGGTAGATTCTTTGTCTTGTCTGTCTTCATAAGATGGTAATTCTGCAACGTCTTTCACTTGATCCAGGTCTTTCTTCAAGGAAAACCAGTTTTTATTTGTATGACCGGCGACTAACAGCCCGCCGTCAGTCCCTTTTTGAATCCAAATTCTTCTATGGTGCCAATAAGATCCTTGTGAGACACCAATCATAAAGATAATCCCCCCTATAAGAAGGAGATATAACGTTTTATCCTTGCGTACTGTAAGTCCCGATATATCTCGGGTTTCTGCACTAACGAAATTCACTTTATAATCATTGACTTCCGTTTCGAGTGTTTGTTTGATCGCAACAAAGCTCATTTCACCATCAGGCTTATCCGGAGTCACCATTTTAAAGATGAATGCAGGATTGTTCGGTATCGGAGATTTCGATATTGGTTCCCCGTTCTCAACCCCATCATAGTCAGGATAATAATCACTCAGTACAACGCTTGCGCCATTCTCAAGTTCGTAATCACGTTTCGGATTGTTAAGGTCGACCGTGAATTCCCCGAATGATGAACCCGTCGCTTTTTCAGTTAAATTGAACGTCATTGATTTTAATTCATCTAGACGAAAATCCATTTGAAACACGTTATAGCCATCAAATTTTAATGGTTTATTGACAATAATTGAGTAGTCCTTCACGAACTCTGTCTCATTGGAACCAGGAAGACTACCTTCCTCTTTTTGATACAAAGCGACATCGGTCTGATAGTTTTTCGCAATCATGCCGACACGTTCGAGCGCATCACCGAACACTTCGTCAGCTTCCTCTTTTGTATAGTTTTCTATGATGAATTCTTTACTTTCCAAAAAGTAACCTTCTGCACCTGGAATAGAACGTGTTTCCCCTTCGCGGATCCACATCGTTTCATCTACATAAAACCCAGGTATACCACGCAGTAGAATACCGAATAAGAAAATGATAAGTCCCAAGTGATTGACGTACGGACCCCATCTTGAAAAACGGTTTTTCTCTGCAAGTAAAGCTCCGTCTTCCGTCTTCACGTTGTAACGAAGTTCCTTCAGTTTCTCCTCCGCTTTTAGTAGTGCGGCATCTGGATCTTCCGAAGGTCCTTCGCCATAGAGACGTTGTTTTTTCATGAAGGAAGGATGGCGTTTCGTACGTTGCTTTTTCAATGATTTATAAAGCGGAATAACCCGATCGACACTAGCGATGATGATGGATGCTCCAAGCATCCCAACTAGCGTGATGAACCACCAGCTATTGTACATATCATGAAATCCTAGTTTGTAATAAATGGTTCCAGCAAATCCGTAAAGCCTTTCATAGTAAGCAGCTAATTCCACTTCTGTGGATGCAGGCACATATAATTTCTGCGGGAATATCGTCCCGATTGCAGCTGTCGCGAGAACGGCAACAATAATACTGATGCCAATTTTCACACTTGAAAAGAAATTCCATACTTTATCAACTATTGACCGTTTATATGTCTGCGATCTTCTTGCCGAACCTTCGTAGCGCATGTCAACAAGTTTACTTTCTTTCGCTTCTTCTGTTTGCGGTCTACCACATCGCTCACAAAGCACTGTGCCGAATGGATTGTCATGACCGCACTGGCATTTGATTTTGCTCATTCTGGATTTACTCCTTAAGAGGGTTGAATGCTTTCCATGAGTGTAATGATCTCATCTTCAGACATTTCCCTTGTTATGATTTGTTCAATTTTGCCGTCTTTATTGATAAGAAAGGTCGTAGGAAGCGGCACTATATTATAGGCTTCCTTAACACTCTTATCCTTATCGATTGTGATTGGAAATGTCAGGCCATACTGGTCTCTAAACGTTTCAACCTTCAAATCAGATTCGGCGATATTGACTGCTAGAATATTGACGCCTTTTTCTTCAAATGCTATATGTTGATTTTCCATATATGGCATTTCCTTTTTACAAGGACCACACCAAGTTCCCCAGAAGTTCAGGAAAACGCCCTCGCCTTTATAATCAGATAACTTATGCTTGTTGCCATCCAAATCGACAAGCTCGAAATCGGGGGCTTTATCTCCAACCGCTAGTACTTTCACTTTATCTTTCGAAGCGATGGTATAGACAACTGCTGATACGAGAAGCAACAGCACAAACGTCCTAATAATTAGACGAGATTTCTTTTTACCCGCCTTAGCCATATGCACTACCTCCTAACAATAATTAAGCTCTGCCTTAAATTATAACAAATAGACCTTTGCAGTAACTTGCTATAATTGAAGGGTTTGTGAACAATTGCCTCACGGGGAGGAAAGTACTACAATTCCTTCCCCATTTGCCCAGGGCAAGGCGTCAATCACATTTTTTAGATAAGTTTTGGTAAGCAATCAAATTTCGCATAGGCGCAAATGATTCGAATTCAGCCTATTTTACCTGTCTCCGCGAGGACACGAAGCTGTTTCACTTCATGTTTGGTCAGTTCACGTGCTTCGCCTGCATTCAACCCGTGGGTTGTTATGTTCCCAAATGATTCCCTACGAAGTTTTTGAACCGGACATCCGATTGCATCGAACATTCGACGTACTTGGCGGTTTCTGCCCTCGTGAATCGTGATTTCAATGAGTGCAGTACCGGCTTTCTTATCTACCGTCTGCATTTTCACATGCGCTGGAGCAGTTTTACCATCTTCCAAATCGATACCTTTTTCTAGTTTACGAAGCGCTTCACGATCAGGAATTCCTTTTACTTTTGCAATATACTTTTTCTTAATACCAAATTTCGGGTGTGTCATTAGATAAGAGAAGTCTCCATCATTCGTCATAATGATTACACCAGATGTATCATAGTCAAGTCGTCCAACCGGGAAAATCCGTTGTTCAATTTGCGGAAACAGGTCTAAAACGGTTTTCCTACCTTTCTCATCGTCGACAGTGGAAATAACCCCTCTTGGTTTATATAGCAAATAGTATACGTAACTTTCTTTAACGAGCTCTACACCTTCAACTTCCACTCGGTCGGAATTGGATACTTTTGTCCCTAATTCCGTAACAACTACACCGTTCACTTTCACTTTACCAGCTACTATTAGTGTTTCGGATTTTCTCCGTGACGCAACTCCTGCTTGTGCTAGTACTTTCTGTAATCTTTCCATTAAGTCACCCCATCTTCATTCTGTAAAAAATTATGTCACACTTTGTCGTAAATGAAAAGAAGACTGACCTATATAGCATCAGTCTTCTCAAAAACGTCACAATTGAATTATTATTGGTGACGGGGTTTGTTTTCCACGATTCTCAGTAGCTTTCACTTAGATTCATTGTTTTAGTAGGACATTGCTCGCTACTAGCGGTTCTCCATTGAGTGAGACGGTCCATACGCCACTACTATTACCACTTTCCCCACGAGGGATTTGAATGACATTGGACAACTCTTCAGTTTCACCTTTTTTAAGCAGCAAACGAATGGATTTTTCCAATTCTGCTTCTACACCCGGTAGAATATCGTAAACTCCTTTTTTTGCGACGGTTACAATTTTATAGTTAGAAAAAACTTGATTTGCCAAGTTTTTATGTGTGTTCCAGTCATTACCGTCATTGAGTGTGACTACAATGATGTTTTTTCCATCCTTCTCAAAGTAGGTTGCAAGCGTTCGGCCAGCAGCTTTTGTAAAACCTGTCTTCCCTGCAATTACAGTCGGTTCAGAATGGATAAGTCGGTGTTTATTTCGCCAGCTATAGACTCGATCCTTGCCCTCATAACTATAGTTTTTAGTGGATGCAATTTCACGGAACTGGTCATTTTCCATCGCGTAGTGCAGCATAAGCGCTGTTTCAAATGCCGTAGACAAGTGAAGCTCATCGTGCAGGCCAGAAGGATTAGTAAAAACAGTGTCATTCAAGCCGTAGAGTAGTGCGTTTTCATTCATTAAATTCACGAATCCATCCATTGAACCACCAGCTGCTTCTGATAAAGCAAACGCTGCATCATTCCCTGATCGCAACATCAAGCCGTAGAGCAACGCATACGAGTCCATACTTGTACCTGTCTGCAAATACAAGGAAGACCCTTCCGCTGATGCTGCTCGTGGAGATATAATTACATCTCCGGGAGGTGTACCACTTTCAAGGAACGTTAACGCCGTCCAGATTTTTGTCAGACTGGCAATTGGCAACCTGACATTTTCATTATGGCCTTCCAGTAACCTGCCCGTGTCTGCATCTATTACTGCCCATGCCTGACCGGACGCGGCCACTTCGTTTACCCCTGTGCCAAATAATATCGAGAAAAATAGGACAACAATCATTACCCGTTTCAAGAAATGTCTCCTCCTCAGTCATTTTCCATTGCAAATGCTTCCTGGAACTTTGTCATGAACAAGTCTGTTTCAATCTCCTCTCCCTCTTCGTCCTGAGAAAGCGGTGGCAAGCCGACAAGTGATTCCAAGCCGAAGCGGTCAAGAAATAAATCGGTCGTTCCATAAAGGATTGCTCGTCCACTTCCTTCAAAACGACCTTTTTCCATAATGAGCCCTTTAGCAATCAATGTGTTAATCGGGCCTTCGGATTTTACACCTCTTAGATCATCGATTTCAACGCGTGTTACAGGTTGTCTGTAGGCGATAATCGCCAATACTTCGAGAGAAGCCTGTGTCATGGTCTTTGGTGATGGATTTTCTAACAATCGTTTTAAATCCTCTGCAAATTCAGCTTTCGTCACTAAACGGTATGCACCACCAAAGATTTTCAGTTCAATACCACTTTCTCTACGTTCTTCATAGTTTGTCCGAAGCCAGTCGATTACCTCTGTAACTTCAGATTCATCATGCTCCGTCAAAGCCGTTAACTGTTGAATGGTTAACCCTTCATCACCTACGATGAATAAAAAACTTTCAATCATTCCCGGCAAGCGGCTTTCAATTGCCATAACACTCATCCTCCCGTCGGAACGTCACAGTCATTTCGTCAAAATTACCATTCTGATCGACAGTGACGTCTCGCCGTTTCATTAATTCAAGCAATGATAGAAAGGTTACAACGAGATCGGTTGTCTCCCCGTCTTCAAATAGAGAGTAGAAATCACACTTTCCGCCTCCCCTTTCTAATATAGCCATAATTTCGTCCATTTTTTCATTTAGCGATACTTCTGTTTTTGTTATACTAGCCGTTAAGGGTGCTTTTAAACGCTTTCTATTTAACATCTTTTGGAATGCGCCGATTAGATCAAAAACATTTAAACTCACTTCCGATTCATTCGCGACGATTTCACCAAACTGCGTAAGATCTTCAGGTGTTTTTGTAAAATGGACAGCTCGATCATCCGCCGATTCTTTCAGACTGATAGCAGCTTCCTTATACTTCCTATATTCAATAAGTCGAGCAACGAGTTCATCTCGCGGATCGTCTTCCGCATCCAGATCAAAGTCATCATCGAACGCTTCACTTTCGTGGACGGGAAGAAGCATTTTGCTCTTTATTTCTAGCAAAGTTGCAGCTAAAACTAGATATTCACTCAGCTCATCCAGTTGCAATACCCGCATCGCTTGAAGGTGTTCTATGTATTGTCCTGTCAATTGCGACATAGGGATATCGTATATATCAATTTCAAGTCTGTTGATTAAATGTAATAATAGATCTAGTGGACCTTCAAAAGCTTCCAATTTCACAAAATACGTCATACTTTCACACCTACCTATTTATCAAACTATGGAGAGGACTGTTAACATGCATCCGTACCATCATCCGTTATTCGTAAATTTCATTGTTTATTTTAACAGTAATCAAGACTATTTTGAATGTCATGAAGTACTGGAGGAATATTGGAAGTCTATTCCTAACAGAGATAAAAGCCACCCTTTAACCGCTTATATTCTCCTATCCACTGGAATGTATCATTGGCGTCGTGGTAATTTGAACGGCGCTATTCGAACGCTTGATAAAGCGATGGCAAAATTACCGGCATCTGAGATAGACACTCCCGCCTTCACAGACGAAATTGAATTCCATCTACTTATCCATAATTTAAAAAATGCAATCAGTCGATTGAAACAGCAACTCCCATTTGAATCGTTCCCGATTGTCATCAAATCGCCTACACTAACTAAACTCGTTCATAAAGCGGAACAATCTATGGAACTACTTCCCTTCGGTGATGATGCTGTCATTCATAAACATATGCTAAGAGACCGTAGTGATATTCTTAGAGAACGCGAAGAAAAGAAGAAGGGCAGATATTAATTATCTGCTCCTTCTTCTTTCTGCGTACATTTTTGTATAAATTGTACAGTTTCTTCCGTACCAACGCATTTCTGTTCAGGAAATAATGCCTGTACCTTTTTCACCATTTCCTTGCCGATCCCTTCACCACGAAAAGAGGGGTTGACGGAAATATGTTGCAAAGTGTACATTCCATCACCTAATTCAAGCCCAATAACACCGATAAAGTCGTCATCTTTTTTATAAAGATACAACTGCCATTTATCATCTGTTTCGTATTGGTGAATCGTGTCCTGCAGTTTTTTCACTGTTTTATCGCCGGGCATATACGAAAGTAAGCCCATTGCAATTTTTTCATTTATTTTCTTATAGCGTAGTAGTATCACTTAAATCCCTTCTTTTCTGAAAGTCCTTTCTGTTTCTAAAGGACTGACTGCGTTTTCCAATGATAAGCCTTGTCTATTATCGAGGATCGAGGACTGGTGCGACGAACCTCCAGTATACCGCCCCCCACATAATAGCTGCAACTACAATAAAGGCAAGCAGGAGGATATTGCGTTTGTTCAAATCTTCTCCCCCTGTCTAATTTGCTGCAACGGAATGTCGAGTCTGACAATATCTTCATAGGTCTCTCTACGAACAACCAGCTGGTCGACTCCTTTTTCGCAGAATACAATGGCAGGTTTAGGAAGTCGGTTGTAATTACTAGCCATAGAATAGCCGTAAGCTCCTGTACAGAAAACAGCGATAATATCGCCTTCGACAGGTTGTGCCAAATAAGCTTCTTCAATCAGCTTGTCCCCCGACTCACAACATTTCCCTGCTATCGTTACTTTATCATCGTGAGGCTCATTCATACGGTTTGCTGAGACCGCAGTATATTTTGCACCGTAAAGTGCAGGTCGTATATTATCTGACATTCCTCCGTCAACCGCTATATAAGTACGAATCCCTGGTACTTCTTTTGCGCTTCCAGCAGTATAAAGAGTCGTACCTGCATCTCCAACTAGCGATCTGCCCGGCTCTATCCAAACTTCAGGCATAGGGTAATTATAGCTGCGTGTCATAGACAAAACCACTTTTGCCATTTCTTCGATATATACTGACGGTTCAAGCGGTTTGTCTACCTCTGTATACCGAATACCAAAACCGCCGCCCAAGTTCAGAACGGTACATATGAATTGATGATTTTCTTGCCAGTCAACCATTTTCAACATAAGAGCTTCTGCAGCTAATCGAAATGCATCCGTCTCGAAAATCTGAGAGCCAATATGACAATGCATGCCCAGTAAGTTGATATAAGGATGATTGTACAGTTCGAGAAAAGCCTTATCTGTCTGACCATTTTTTAAATCGAAACCAAACTTGGAATCTTCTTGGCCAGTTGTAATATAATCATGCGTCGAAGCTTCTACTCCCGGTGTTACCCTAATAAGCACGTTCATCTTTTCTTCACGCGATTCCGCGATTTCTTTTACTAATCCGATTTCAGAAAAGTTATCGATAACAATACAGCCTATTTTTTCGTCGAACGCATACTGTAGCTCCGTAAAACTCTTATTGTTACCATGGAAGTGAATTCGATTGCTTGGGAAACCTGCAGCTACTGCTGTATACAGTTCTCCTCCAGAAACGACATCAAGAGAAAGACCTTGTTGTGCTGCTATTTCATATATAGCAATCGACGAAAATGCTTTACTCGCATAAGCGACTTGTGCACGGATGCCAACCTTTTCGAAAGTCTCTTTAAAAGCTTTTGCCCGTTCACGGAACAAGTCGATATCATAAACGATAAGTGGTGTTCCATAAGTATGTGCAAGATCAACCGTATCAACGTCACCTATTGTTAGGTGGCCTTGTTCGTTGATCGATTGAGTTCCGTATAAATGCATATTGCCTTCCCCCTCGACTTAGATAATTAAAACTTTATCATATATTGAAGGGTTGAAGCAACGTCTAGGACACACGGTTTCGATTAGGTGAGTTCGTTATGAATGGTCTGGGAGCATCTGCAGTCATCGGAAACCTTACTAGAACACGCAACATAGCTCTCGGGAAAAATGGGACAGCGGGCCATAAATACGGTATGCCCATCGGCTTTAAAGAACATAAATAGTAAAATAGTACTGCAACAGCTATGAAAAATCCAGGTGCTCCAAGAAGTGCTGTCGATAACAAAATGCATAATCGGAAAATCTTTGTTGTCAAACTTAATTCGTAAGAGGGGATAGAGAAAGTGAAGATTGCGCTAACCGCTACATACAATACGACTTCCGGAGTGAATAATCCAACATCGATTGCCACTTGTCCAATCACAATTGCGGCGACAAGTCCCATCGCGGTCGACATCGGCGTCGGCGTATGAATAGCTGCCATTCGGAGTATTTCGATACCTCCATCAGCAATGAGGAGCTGAACAAGAAGTGGGATGTCCCCAAGGTCTTTTGGCCCGATGTAACTGAGGAAATCTGGTAAGTATTGTTGTTTCGTCGCGAGCAAATACCAAAATGGCAAGAGAATGAGACTCATTACTGCTGCAAAGAAACGCATTAACCTGACCATTGTTCCGATAAGCGGTGCCTGGCGATATTCTTCGGCATGTTGAAGATGATGAAATAAAGGCGCAGGTACAAGTATGGCTGAAGGTGACGTATCAACAATAATTGCGACATGCCCTTCTAGCAAATGAGCCGCACATATATCTGGGCGCTCTGTAAAACGTACAAAAGGCATTGGGTGAAAACGCTGTTTCATGAGAAATTCTTCAAGTGATTTATCTGTCATCGTTAGACCATCATGACGAATTGCATCCAATCTTTCCCGTACATACGTTAAATGCTCTTCACTAGCCGCTCCTTGCATATATGTAATGGCGACGTCTGTTTTTCCATTCATCGACACTTTATGCATTTCAAACCGTAAATCTTCTGTTCGAATCCGCCTTCTGACGAGCGCTGTATTTTGGATGATATTCTCCGTAAATCCGTCTCTAGATCCTCTGACAACTTTTTCGTTATCCGGTTCGTCAGGCTGCCTGCCCGGATAAGATCGTATATCAATCGTAAATGCATAACCATCAGGTGTTACAAAGCCTGCCATACCACTTAGAATCGAAGTTAGTAACTCGTCAGTATCTTTTACATTTGAAACAGCATGATATGGAAAAAAAGAGAGGAAGCGTTCCCCTCCATCTTCCACATCGTCGTTTCTCTCGTTATTCCTCTCGTTACTTCTTTCGTTATTCCTTTGCATTTCCGTCAATAACATTGTTATCGTGAGACCGTCAATAAGTCCATTAATATAAAACAGCATTGTTGGCATTTCCCAAAGGTGCAACGACCTGGCGGTGGCATCGAACGACTTGTCTTTGCCAAAACATCTATAAAACCATTCTTCAGCTTCATTCATTGACTGAAATAATTTTTCCATTAGTTCAATCCGTCCTCACTTTTATAATACTTTCTTCCGGGTCTGCACCCATCCATTGTTTTAATTGTGCCAGGATTTTCTTTTCAAGCCGTGACACTTGTACTTGTGATATTCCAATTCTTTCCGCAATATCACTTTGTGTACAATCCAAATAATAGCGCATATAGATAATCGTCTGATCTCGTTTATTCAACTTGGATATGACATCTCGAAGCGGGATGTGATCGAATACTCTCTCGGATCTGTCATCGCGAAGCTGATCCATAAGCGTTAGGCTATCTCCTTCACTTTCATAGAGCTGCTCATGAAGTGAGGCAGGATCGCGCAAGGCGTCAGATGCTAGAACGATTTCGTCGACTGTTACTTCAAGTACTGCCGCAACTTCTGAAATAGATGGTGATTTACCATGTAATTTGATGTAATCATCGGTTGCATGACGAATTTTAAAACTAAGCTCCCGGATTGACCGACTCACTTTAACCATTCCGTCATCCCTAAGAAAACGCTGAATTTCTCCAACAATCATCGGGACGGCATATGTCGAAAATTTAACTTCATACGACAAATCGAACTTATCAATGGATTTCATAAGACCGATACAACCAATCTGGAACAAATCTTCAGGATCCGCGCCGCGGGAAGAAAATCGCTGGACGATGGACCAGACGAGCCGCGTATTCCCTTCTACCATCATTCTTCTTGCTTCTTTATCACCTTCTTGTGAAACTTTGATGAGTTCCCTCATCTTTTCCTGGGTCAACAAAGCGGGTTTCACTTCAACAGATGCGTCCATGGGTCACCTCATTCTGCTTGCTTCCGGGACCGGAGAAAACGTTTTTTCGAACTTGACGGATGTTCCATTCCCTAGTACAGATTCGACAGATACACTGTCGGCGAAACTTTCCATTATCGTAAATCCCATTCCCGATCGCTCCATGAACGGTCTTGTCGTAAACATCGGTTCCATTGCCTGCTCTACGTCAAAAATACCCATTCCTTCATCTCGGACCGTCATTGTCACTCTATTTCCTTCAATCAATGCATGCAGGGTGACTAGACTCTTCCCATCACATTCGTAACCATGAATAATCGCATTCGTTACAGCTTCTGAAACAATTGTCTTAAATTCAGAGATTTCTTCGATTGTCGGGTCCAACGGCGTGATAAAACACGTCATTGCCATCCTTGCAAGCGCTTCATTTTCTTCAATAGCGACGAATGATAACGTCATTTCATTGTTCATGTAATACCCCTCCAATTTCCCCGATCGCGATATCGACCGTGCAATGCCTTATATTCGGTCCCAGACCAGAAAATGTAAATATCTTCTCCATTGTTACGGATGGATTTAATATGAGTGTTTCCCCTTCAATAGGTGCTAAATCACGCATCCTGCCGAGAATGAGTCCTATTCCTGCACTATCCATGAAACCGAGATTTGCCAAATTCCAAATCACCGCCTTGACTTGTCCGCTAAAAATAGATGACGAAATGTGGGAACGGATTCGATTTGCCTCATGATTGTCCAATTCCCCTCGCAGTGTTGCAATTAAAATTCCATTGTCAATAATTTCGATGTCAGCCATGCTGAACCCCCTCCTTCCTGCAAATTATTCCACAACTGGAGGGTAAAAACCTTACACTTGACAGAACTAGTCAAAGTCATTGAAAGGTTCTTATATTTCGACATTGCCAACTACTAGTGAAAGTATGTACGTCTTCCAATCGATTTACACATGAGAGAAAAAAGAATTAGTTGACGCGGATTCTCGGGTGGGCGGCGGATATTCTCGAGCGGTTGGCGGGAGCTATTGGGCGGTCCACTACATAGCAAAAAAGCTCCCCCCACCAATAAGTATTTGGTGGGGGGAGCTATGATTTCAATTACTATCAGCCCGTTATCATATCTCCGATGAGACGCGGACCTTCTACTGCTACTATTCCTACAGTAATATGTTTTTGTATAAGTTTCATGGATTGTTCTACATTTTCTGTATTTGAATGAATGATGGCGAGCGCTTCACCTTCTTGCACAGCGTCACCAATTTTCTTAGTTAACACAATTCCTACTGCCAGATCAATTTCAGCATCTTTGGTGGCTCTTCCTGCACCGAGGAGCATTGCGGCAACACCGATGTCATCTGCGTCCATCTTCGTAACATAACCTGATGATAACGCCGGTACGACTATTTGGTATTGTGCGGTTGGCAATAATGAAATATCATGTATGACCTTACCGTTACCACCTTGTGCTTCTATCAATTTACCGAATAATTCAAGCGCTGAACCATCAGCAATGACGGCTTTTAACATACTCCGAGCTTCATCGATTGAATCTGCTTTTGCTCCAGCTACAATCATTTTGCTACCAAGAACGAGACAAAGTTCTGTCAAATCTTCTGGACCATTCCCTTTGAGCGTTTCAATTGCCTCAATCACTTCAAGAGAGTTTCCGATTGCAAACCCTAATGGCTGACTCATATCAGAAATGACTGCCATCGTATTTCTACCGACCTGCTTTCCAATGGCAACCATTGAATGCGCCAGCACTTTTGCGTCTGCTTCCGTTTTCATGAATGCGCCGTCTCCGGTTTTCACATCCAAAACAATTGCATCTGCTCCTGCAGCAATTTTCTTACTCATAATGGAACTTGCAATTAGTGGAATACTATTAACCGTAGCAGTCACATCACGCAAGGAATACAGTTTTTTGTCGGCAGGCGTCAAGTTGCCACTTTGACCAATGACCGCCAATTTTAAATCATTCACTTGCTTTACGAACTGTTCTTCAGTTAGTTCAATGTGAAACCCTTCTATCGACTCTAGCTTGTCGAGTGTCCCACCAGTATGACCAAGCCCCCTGCCGCTCATCTTCGCGACGGGAACGCCGCATGCTGCAACCAGTGGGGCAAGTATTAGTGTTGTTGTGTCGCCAACACCACCGGTAGAATGTTTATCGACTTTTATTCCTTCGATTGCAGACAAGTCGATTTGGTCACCAGATTCTACCATCGCCATAGTTAAGTATCCTTGTTCTTCCGAAGTCATCCCTTTGAAATAGACCGCCATAAGGAATGCACTCGCTTGATAGTCAGGAATCGATCCATCTGTATATCCATTCACGAAGAATGTAATCTCTTCTTTCGTCAGGGCGTAGCCATCTCGTTTTTTCTCAATTACATCAACCATTCTGAACAAAATCATCACACCTCTTCTAATAAATCTAAGAAACTCTTGCCGAATTCAGGCATTTTCACATTAAAGTTTTCTGCAATCGTCGCGCCAATGTCTGAGAAAGTTTCATTCTGCGGCATGGCTCCACCCTTGTTAAATGATGGTGAGTAAATAATAAGGGGAACATATTCCCTTGTATGATCTGTACCTTCATGGACGGGATCATTGCCGTGATCTGCAGTTAGGATTAGCAAATCATTCGGACGCATTGCACTCATGATTTCTGCGAGTCTCACGTCGAACTCTTGCAGAGCATTTCCGTAACCAAGCGGATCCCTGCGATGCCCAAATAATGCATCAAAATCAACCAGATTCGTGAAACTGAGCCCCGTGAAGTCTTTTTTCATAACATCCAACAACTTATCAACACCGTCCATATTGCTGACAGTACGTACCGAATCCGTTATTCCTTCTCCATTATAAATATCAGAGATTTTTCCAATTGCAATCACTTCATAACCCGCATCTACCATTTCATTCATGACGGTACGACCGAATGGCTTCAATGCATAATCATGGCGGTTCGTAGTACGTTCGAAATTACCCGGTTCACCGATGAACGGACGTGCAATAACACGACCGACTAAAAACTCGGGCTTCATTGTTAATTCTCTTGCTATTTCACAGATTCGATATTGTTCCTCAATCGGGATAATCCCCTCGTGCGCAGCGATTTGCAATACTGGATCCGCCGACGTATAGACAATTATTGCGCCGGTCTCCATATGTTCTTGACCTAACTCATCAATAATTCCAGTACCACTTGCCGGTTTATTGCCAATTACTTTCCGACCAATGCGTTGTTCTAATTCTGAAATCAGTTCTTGTGGGAAACCATTTGGATATACTTTAAATGGTTTGTCTATATTGAGGCCCATTATTTCCCAATGACCCGTCATAGTATCTTTCCCAACAGAAGATTCCTGCATTTTACCAAAATAGCCTCTGGGTTCATTCACAGGAGGGATGCCTTGTATTTCACTAATATTGGAAAGCCCAAGACTGCCCATAATTGGCATATTTAATCCCCCCATAGCTTCACCGATATGACCCAGTGTGTCTGCACCTACATCACCGAAAAGATGTGCGTCTGGCGATTCCCCTATCCCCACGGAATCGAGTACGATTAGATGGACGCGTTCAAATTGTTGTTTTTTCATTATATTTCCTCCATAAATTACGATTTCTTTAGACTTTTAAGCTCTAGGATGAAACTTCACATAGACGTCTTTCAACCTGGATCGGCTGACATGCGTATATATTTGTGTAGTTGAGATATCGGCGTGACCGAGCATTTCTTGAACTGCCCTTAAATCTGCGCCATTTTCGATAAGGTGTGTAGCAAAAGTATGCCGCAGTATATGTGGTGTCAACTCTTTCTGTATACCCGCTTTTAAGGCATGTCCATTCAACAGTTTCCAACAACCCTGTCTAGTTAGTCTAGTTCCCCTCATATTAACGAATAATGCTTCAGTTCCTCTTTGTTTCTCGATAAAAATCGGTCGAGCTTCTTCTATATAGCGCTTACATGCCTCGATAGACTTGCCTCCAAGCGGGATAATTCTTTCCTTACCACCTTTACCAAATACACGGACGAATCCCATAGATAAGTGAATATCATCCATATTAAGTCCAATCAGTTCACTTACCCGCATTCCCGTCCCATATAAAATTTCAAGTAAGGCCGTATCTCTTACACCCTGAGGCTTAGAACGATCTGGTGACTCAATCAACTTGTCTACTTCTTCCATCGACAAAATACGCGGTAACTTTTGTTCAAGTTTCGGTAATTCCAAATGGACGGTTGGGTCTTGCGTTGTTACTTTTTCCCGAAGTAAAAATTGGTGAAACGAACGAATGGATGAAATATGCCTGGATATGGTTCGTGGTGATTTCCCGCCTTCTTTCATCTTTCGCAGATGACTTAGTATTGCTGGACGGTCAACGTCATCGATTGATTTATAACCTGCTAGTTCCATATTCCCCATATATTCATCAAGGTCCCTTTTATATGAAACAATTGTATTTACGGATAATTGGCGCTCCACTTTCAGAAAGTGCATATAATCCTCCAGTGCAAAACCGCTATCTTTCATAAACGGCGGGAAACATAAATAAAAATTCCTTCTGCTTTCAATTTAAGCAAACCCCTTCCCCCTTTTACCAGTTTCAGGAATACAGTACATAATGATGTGCGCCACTCAGCTCTTAATAGCGAGACATAAAGTTGGCGACCGTAACCTAGACACAAAACCCTCATTCTCTTCAACCTTTAAGTAATACATGAACCATTTTTCACAACTTCAATTTCAATGAAAAAAGGACAGCTTTATGCTATCCTCTGTTTCAGTCTCCACTTTCATCAGTGTTTGATTTACATCTTTTACAAATGCCATGAAACGTTAACCAGTGGTCTTTAATTGCGAATTCAAAACGGTTCTCAACAATTTTTTCAACATCTCCGAGAAGATCCTCCTGAATTTCATCCACTGCTCCACATTCGATACATATAAGATGGTGATGAAAATGCGCAGCGCCTTCCTGCCGCAGATCATATCGCGATACACCGTCACCAAAATTGATTTTATCGACTACCTTTAGATCTGTTAGCAATTCTAGCGTTCGGTACACAGTAGCAAGCCCGATTTCCGGTGCTTTCTCTTTAACTAGCAAAAATACATCTTCAGCACTCAGATGATCTTCCTCATGCTCAAGGAGGACCAAAACCGTCGCTTCACGCTGAGGCGTCAGCTTGTAGCTGGCCCCGTGCAATTGTTGTTTTATCCGATCGATTCGGCTCTCCATACGACGCCCCCCTCAAACTGACTCCATTATAACAAACGGTCTTTCCTTATGACAACAGAAAGGGAGCGAGGAGTAAAATGGCGAAACTGATTTTCTATCTTAAAATGAATTGAAAAACGATAATTTCGATGGCTATTACAGCAGTTGAAACACCAATAATTGTCGGTAACGCACGCGTATTGGGTCTTTTCCCAATTGTTGAACGCATAAAGTATGGCGGGCTGAGGACAGCACAATACACTAGAAACATGAAACAAATAAGAAACTGAAAAGGGAACCACCAAATCGAATACTCCATTATTTTCATTCCTGAAGCAAGCAAATACGCGGATGATAACCCAAACAGAACACATTTTACAGCACCGAGAAATAAGACTGTGAACCGTGTTTTTCTAAACGACGACAACCCGAATGCAACGACAAAGAATAATGCTGCCGTTCCTACAGGTCTAATATAGCCTGCATCATGACCTAGAACAACGCGAGCGTCATAGAAGGTAACCACTCTTTCCACTGCGGTCATAGACATCTCACGAAATAAAAGCGCCCCTCCAATATAACCGATCGCGAGAATAACGAATAAATGGATGAACGATAAAGAACGGACCATAGCTGCACCTCCGCATAGTTTGTACAACATATGCTTGTCCGTCCAAAATTAGTTCACTTTGTTAAAAGGTTTTTAGCGTAAAGAATAGCAAAGGCCGTTTTGGCATCAAAAATATCCCCGGCTGTAACCATTTCTTCCGCTTCCTTTAGGGTCACTTCCAGCAGTCCAATGAATTCATCTTCATCGCCAGAAGCAGGATTGTCGATTTTATATAAGTTCCTTGCCAAGTAGATGTGAATGATTTCATTCGCAAAACCGGGTGAAGTCGCAAATGATTGAATATATGTAAAATCTTTAGCGCCATACCCTGTTTCTTCTTCAAGTTCACGGACCGCTGTGATCTCAGGTTTTTCTCCAGGATCGATTTTGCCGGCAGGTATCTCAATTAATATACGATCCAATGCTTTTCGGTATTGTTCAACGAGAACGATTTTCTTCTCTTCAGTAATCGCTAGGATTGCGACCGCACCCGGGTGTTTGATGAGCTCACGCATAGCGCTATTCCCGTCCGGCAGCTCTACCTTTTCAACGCGCAAAGTGATCACTTTTCCTTCATACAACGTTTCACCTGAAATTGTTTTTTCTTCGTAATTTTTCAATACAATCAATCCCTTCAAATGGTATTTCTAATGGAGTCATTGTACCATGGGAAAAACAGGGGGTGTTCTTATGAAGAAAAGAGAGTTGGGTAATAGCGGGCTTTTCGTCTCTGAAATTGGATTCGGCTGCATGTCGCTTCCTAATGATTTTGATGAATCAAAAAGGATTGTTGATGCTGCCCTACATGCGGGCATAAATTATTTTGATACTGCGGATTTATATGATGCCGGTAAAAATGAAGAACTTATTGGAAAAGCTTTGAAAGGTAAGCGTCAAGAAATTATCCTGGCTACAAAAGCGGGAAACAAAATGAACGCGGATGGTAATGGATGGACATGGGACTCTTCTAAAGAACATATTATGGCTGCCGTAAAAAAGAGCTTGTTGCGTCTAGGAACAGACTATATCGATGTCTACCAGCTTCACGGGGGAACGATGGAGGACAATGTTGAGGAAACGATTGATGCATTCCAGAGCTTGAAAAAAGAAGGTCTGATTCGTCAATATGGCATTTCTTCCATTCGTCCAAACGTCATTAAACGATTTTTGGAGAGTGGTTCCGCAGTCACAGTCATGATGCAATATAATTTACTTGACCGCAGACCTGAAGAATGGTTTCCAATGATACACAGCGCTGGTGCATCTGTCATTACTCGAGGAACGATAGCCAAAGGTTATTTAACTTCGGAAGGATTATCAAGAGCCAGTAAAACGGACGGATTTGTCGAATATGATACAAATGCGTTAAAACAGGTACTCGTATCGCTCGATAGCAAATCAGAAGATTTACATGCAGCTGCAATTGCATTCGTACTTGAAGATAAAACGGTTGGTTCTGCACTTATTGGTGCTCGTACAACTGAACAATTGCTCGATTCCATAATTGCTTACGAGAAAAAGGTTAGTGAATTTGAAATGGCTCAACTAAGAAACATCGCAAAAAAACATGTATATAAAGAACATCGCATTAAGTTGTAGATTGTTGGCATTTAAAAGCAGTTCACCTTGCTACAAGATCTTGGGTGTGTTATGTTGTCTAGACGTCAGAATGTAACGAGTGATATAAATGATAAAAATGAGTTCACCAAACACTATATTTTTAAAACAAAATCCCTTGACTGGAATCAGTCAAGGGATTTTGTTTCCTTAAGACAACTTGGTAATTATATGCTATTTACAGTGAGAAAGCACCTAGTTTAAGTTATGCAAGGAGGAGACTTTTTTGGATGAACAAAAATACAAAGATCTTAAATTAGGCGAACGTGGTGCAATAATAAGTATAATTGCATATATATTTCTTTCTGTATTGAAGATAACTATAGGAAATATTACTGATTCAGAAGCTTTAAAAGCAGATGGTTTAAATAACACCTCCGACATCATTGCTTCCATTGCCGTACTTGTTGGGTTAAAACTCTCTCAAAGACCACCAGACAAAAACCATAAATATGGACACTGGAAAAGCGAAACAATCGCTTCTTTGCTTGCCTCTTTCATCATGATGGCAGTAGGTATACAGGTATTAATCAGTGCAGCCATCACTTTTTTTCAAGGGGGTAATGAATCTCCAGATATACTCGCTGGATATGTCGGTATTTTTTCTTTCGGAGTAATGTATGTAGTATACCGTTACAATAAAAAGCTTTCAGAAAGAATAAATAGCCAAGCTATCATGGCCGCTGCAAAGGATAATATATCAGATGCTTGGGTAAGTATTGGTGCAGCAATTGGGATATTTGGCTCCCAATTAGGCATGCCATGGCTTGATCCGCTTACTGCCTTAGTTGTAGGATATCTAATTTGTAAAACTGCATGGGATATTTTTAGTCAAGCCTCTCATGATTTAAGTGATGGATTTGATGAAATTGAAATGATTGTCTATAAGAATACAATTCAAGCGGTACCCGGCGTTCAGAAAGTAAAAGAAGTAAAAGCTAGAAAGTATGGTAACAACGCAGTTGTCGATGTGGTCATTCTTGTAGAATCATCCCTAAATATTAATGAAGCGCACAGTATTTCGACATCAGTTGAAAAAGTATTAGTAAATAAACATGATGTATACGACGTACACGTTCATGTGGAACCTAATTCGAATCCGGAGCAGGATTAGTTTATTGAGGAGTGTTAATTATGTGGAAGTACCTAATAATACTCGTATATTGTACTATTATTCCGGGCTGTCAAGGAGACAATAGTGAGGCAATAAACCAGATAGAAATGCTTCATTATTGCTGATAGCATACTATTTTAACACTTGGTGATAATTGTTAAATATGTTTAAATTTAAGGATTCGCATATGCTATTGGACTATGCACAGTCGATTTTATTAGTTCTTTATATCACCCATGATACTATTCTTCTCTTTTATATCCTTAGAAACAAAAAGCTTCATCCCCGGAAATTGGAATGAAGCTTTTTGTCGTGGTTACGTATTTATTATCGAGCACCAATTAGTTCTTCATAAGTAATCTCGATCATTCCTGGAATCTCAGTCGGAGATACCCCCAATAAGTCGCAAGGACGTCCAACCTTTTCTATTTTTCCATCTTTAACTTTAACGATGCGGTCCGCAAGTGCGTGGGCATCATTTTGATTATGCGTGACAAAAATTGCAGTTATTTTTGCTGCCTTGAGAATCCTTCGAAGATCTTCACGAATTTTCACTTGCAAATCTGTATCCAGGTTACTGAATGGCTCATCAAGAAGAATCAGTTCAGGTTCCGGAGCTAGTGCCCGTGCAAGTGCAACCCGCTGCTGCTGGCCCCCACTCAACTGGTGAGGATACCGTTTTTCAAATCCTGTTAGTTCAACGAGTTCAAGCACTTCTTGTGCACGCTTTTTTTTGTCTTTCCTAGTCATTTTCGGGAGCCCAAATAGAATATTTTCCTCAACACTCATATGCGGGAAAAGTGCATAGTCCTGAAAAACCATACCGATTCCACGTTTTTCCGGTTGCTGGAACGTCTGGTCGCAAAACATCTTCTTACCATTCAGAATAAATGAGCCTCCTGCCGGCATTTCTAGCCCTGCAATTAAACGAAGAAGTGTACTTTTTCCACTTCCACTGCGGCCAAGTATTGAAATAATCTCTCCTTTTTCCACCGTGAAGGAGAAATTATCGATCGTTTTCAAGGGGGATTTGGGATAAGAGAACTGCAAACTTTTAATATCTATAAACATATTATTCTGGCTCCTCTCTTAGTAACTTATGGAAAACAAAGATCGCAATCGTGCTAACACCTACAATTAATAATGATGCTTGTGATGCTTCCATAATCTTTTCATCACTTGCATATTGGAACGCCTTTGTCGCTAATGTATCGTAATTAAATGGCCGTAAGATTAACGTTAACGGAATTTCTTTTAGTATATCTACAAACACAAGAATAAATCCACTAATAATAGCGCCCTTCATCATAGGTACATCTATCTTGAAAAATGTTCGAAGGCTGTTTGCTCCTAGCATACGAGACGCATCACGGAAATCTGTTCCAATTTTATCAAAACCCGATTCAATTGAATTATAGCCGATTGCAAAAAAACGGATGACATACGCACTAATTAGCATAAACAAACTGACGCTCAATACAAGTTCTGAATCTGTACCAAAGAATCGATAGATAGGAGCGAGAAATCGGTCAAGCGCAATGAATGTTGTAATAACAGCCACAGCTACAACCACACCGGGTATCGAATAACCGAGGACCGTTAATTTCGGCAGTACTTTGGCAAACTTGTGATTGACAATTCGACTAAAGTTACCTACTACTAATGAAAATATAATTATTAAGAATGCACCCATTCCTGCAACAATAACAGAGTTTTTCGTATAGAGTAATACATCCTGCATTGGTACTTTACCAAACGTCAGTATAACCCAATCAATCAACTGAAGGATTGGTATAAAAAATGCCACACTAAAAATAATAACTGTGTACAACGTCGCAAATACCGCTTTCTTCCCCTTTAGTTTAACAAGTGGAAGTGGTCTTACTTTTGTCGTGGAGTAGCTAAATTGTTTGCCCCCTCGTAGTAAACGTTCAATAATCAGAATAACAATAACAATTCCCATAAGAGAGGCAGCTAGTTTGATGGATGACTCCAAATCACCAAGCCCGAACCACGTTTGAAAAATAGCCGTACTAAAGGTCTGAATTCCAAAATATTTCACTACCCCGTAATCGTTTAAAACTTCCAAAACTACTAGACTCACACCACCAATTATGGATACACGGGAAATTGGGATCACAACTTTAAAGAAGATTTCCAAAGGACCTTTTCCTAAAGTCCGCGCACTTTCAATTAGAGAAGCAGATTGATGAGAAAGAAAAATTCTCGTAATCATATATACATACGGATAAAGAAACAGTGTATAAATGAAAATCGCACCTGGGACATGCATAATGTCAAAATAGGCAGGATTCGGTGTGATATCGAAATGGTTACGTAGTGTCTTTTGAATGACGCCCGTGTAATTAATGATGCCGTGATACGTATAGGCACCAATGAAAGGCGGAATCGATAATGGAAGAATAAGCGCCCATTTCATAAAGTTCCTGAGCGGAAAATTATATTGGGCAATGAGCCAAGCGAGACTGAGCCCGATTGCAATCGTGAACAGCGCCGTAAAGAAAACGAGTGTGAGCGATGACTTTATATAGTTAAGAAGCATGAATTCCTTTATATGTGCCCAATTTTCACTTGCTGGTGAAAAAATGCCTACTACAATCGATATATTAGGTAAAAACAGCATGATGATAATGAGTATTGCACCAATCGTCCATCCGTTTACATTAGCTAAATGCTTGTTCATGTCAAAACCCATCCTTTACCTTTTCAGCAATAACCCCCTTGCCGGAAATACGGAAGGGGGCTCGACTTTTATTTCCAGCCGACTTCGTTAAAAATCATAATCGCTTTCGCGTTATTCTCTCCTAGAGTCGATAATGGTATATCTTGTTCTTTAAATTCTCCCCAAGATTTAAGGAGTTCTGAAGGCTCTACATTAGCATTCACAGGGAATTCATAATTCGCTGAGGCAAACTCGCCTTGCGCTTCTTCCCCAGTAAGAAATTCAAGTAATTTAAGTGCGTTCTCCGCATTTTTCGAACCTTTGATAACTCCAGCTCCACTAATATTTACATGTGTTCCCGTCGTTTCTTGATTTGGAAAGAAAACACCAAGGTTTTCTGCTACTTTCACTTCTTCCGGTTCTTCTGAATGAAGCATTTGACCGAAATAGTATGAGTTCATAATTGCGACGTCACCGATACCCGCAGCGATTGCTTTCGCCTGATCTCGATCTCCGCCTTCAGGATTTTGGGCAAAGTTATTGACGAGACCTTGTGCCCATTCTTTTGCTTCCTCTTCACCATTTATCTCTATGAATGAAGCGAGAAGTGACTGGTTATAAACACTTTCAGAAGATCGGACGAGAACACGCCCTTTCCACTTGTCTTCAGTAAGCGCTTCGTACGTGGAAAGCTCTTTAGGTTTGATTTTATCTTTATTATACACAAGAATTCTCGCACGTTTCGTCAAACCCACCCACATATCGTCAACATCACGCAAGTTCTCAGGTATTTGTTTTGATAAGATGTCACTTGACACGGTTTGAAGTAGTCCTTCTTCTTTCGCACGATACAGTCTACCGACGTCAGCTGTTAGTAATACATCGGCTTTCGTTGCAGATCCTTCACGCTTGATGCGCTCGATTAGTACATCCGCTTCGTCTTTTATGATATTAACTTTAATACCGGTTTCTTGTTCAAACTTTTTATATAATTCATTATCAACGTCATAATGACGGCTTGTATACAAATTCACTTCCGACTTCTCGGATTTCTTTGCATTTGTATCAGCACCACTATCCTTTTTAGTTGTACTTCCACAAGCGGCAAGTACGAGCATCACGGCAATAACGACTAAGAATAAACTTCTTTTCATGACATTCCAACTCCAGACATTTATTTTATAATTGAAAATGATTCTCAATCTCACTAATAATATATAATGAGATACATTGGAAGTCAATCTATATTTTATATTCAGTCAATTATAAGGCCAGCCTTCTATGATTTGCAAATGTCCCTACTAAAAAACCGCAGCCTCTCTATGTTAATAGAACAAGCAGGCGTCATGAAAACATATTAAGCTTTTTGCTCAGATAACTGTATTGATTTCTTCTTTTTCGAAGGAATAATTTATTTAAAGCAATTGCTGTTAAACTACCCGCAACAATACCATTAGGCATATGTGCATAGAGTTCATTTCAACAGCTGTTAAAGATTCATGATACTCAATGTACATACCGCGTACCACCAATGTGATATTGTTGAGAAAGCAACTAGATTTGGGAGGAAGAATTTTGACGAATCCACATTCCAACTATACAAGTAAGAAATTGAATTTCACTAAGAAAACGTGGATCCTCCTTATTGGTATTATTTTCATGGCATCCACGCTCCGTTCACCATTAACGACTGTTGGTCCATTAATTTCCTCTATAAAAGACAGCTTGACGATTTCCAATACACTAGCAGGGTTTTTAACAACCATTCCACTGCTTGCATTTGCACTAATTTCACCCTTCGCTCCGAAGATTGCACGACGCTTCGGGTTGGAATTGACATTATTCTTTTCTCTTCTATTATTGACTGCAGGCATTGTCATTCGTTCTCAGGGTTCAACGTCAAATTTACTTATCGGCACTTTCCTACTTGGACTTGCCATTGCGTTCGGCAATGTTTTATTGCCCAGTTTGATAAAACTCAATTTCCCGCTCCATATTGGCCTTATAACTGGCATTTATTCTGTAGCTATGAATATATCGGCGTCAATTGCAGTCGGTGTCAGTGTTCCGCTTGCGAGTGGAATGAATTTCGGATGGGAAGGTGCGCTTGGTGTATGGGGTGTTTTATCTTTCATTGCTGTGTTATTTTGGTTCCCTCAACTTAAAAATAAGAAAACATCAAAAGTGGATACACTCGCATCACTTAAAACAAAATCCGCTTCTCTATTGCGCTCCCCTATGGCTTGGAGCGTAACCTTTTTCATGGGTTTCCAATCTTTGTTATTTTATACAACTTCGGCATGGTTACCAGAAGTATTAAAATCTCAAGGATTGGATGCCGGCAGTGCTGGATGGATGGTTTCCCTCATGCAATTTTCACAATTACCCATGACATTCATCATTCCAATTCTAGCCGGGAAAGTAAAAGATCAGCGCTGGATTGTCGCAAGTGCTACGGTTTTATATCTATCGGGTTATATAGGTATTATGGTTGGTGAAACCGCGCTTGTTCCGTTATTTATGATTTTAATAGGTATTGCAGGCGGTGTAGCTTTTGGACTGTTGATGATGTTCTTCAGCTTACGCACTCGAACACCACATGAAGCAGCAAATCTGTCAGGCATGGCACAGTCTTTCGGCTACGCACTTGCTGCAGCCGGTCCTGTTTTGTTTGGTATTTTACACGACTTCACATCCAGTTGGACAATACCAATGCTGCTAATTATCATTTCAAGTATAGGTATTCTTATATCAGGCATGAAAGCAGGTAAAAATGGTTTCGTTACTCCTGAATAACGAAGGTAAAGCCGAAACTACAATAGTTTCGGCTTTTTTCTATTCAGAGATTTATATGGGATTGTCATTCGCACTAAAATATCGATCCTCCGCAGACTTAAATATAAATTGGAGCCATCAGACTTAAAAGTCGTAATTTGCTTCTTTTGCTTCTCTAATCTTTGTATAGGTTTCCGTTAACACAACGGTATCCTCTACTAAACGGTCAATCCGGAAGTGCACATCATCATTTACAATTTCTTTGCGAAGAAAGTCCTGCTCCTCAATAAATACGTAGGTTTGAACAATCTGTGCCTTCATATAGGCTAAAATCGGTTTTAACTGCTGCTCCGCAATCAAGTAATGCTTTGGTGAACCGGCAGTTACAAGCATGCTCACTACTTTATCCCGAAACGCATTGACCGGTAGTAAGTCAAAAATGTTCTTTAATGTCGCTGGAATAGATGCCTGAAAAATGGGTGTCCCAATGATAATTGCATCAGCTTCCATTATTGTTTTTGATACAAATCCTGTATCTCCTTCATAGTCCAAATAATTGCGCCCATCACTAAATTGAACGTTATAATCAGCTAAGTCTATTAATGTCACTGTTGCATTTGGATATTTTTCAGCAATTGATTCTACTGTGTAGTTCATGGCTGTTCTTGTTTTTGAGCCCACTATTGAACCCGATATTCCAACGATTTTCATGGTAGGATCCTCCTATTTTTTAGCTGTATACTTTTTAATTGCCGGTAAAATTTCTGTTCCAATCAGCTCAATGTTTTTCATTAATTTTTCATATGGCACTCCACCAAAATCTATTTGTGCGATATATCGTTGATGACCAAATACCTCATGCTGATAGAGAATTTTTTCAATGATTTGTTGTGGACTACCGATATTCATGACATCACGCGTATCTGCACCCTGAGCAAAGTGTTGTTTTGGATAACCTCGTCCGTTGATTAACTGCATCCCTTGATTAACATGAGGATACGAATCTCTCTGTGCCTGTTGAGTTGTTTCGGCAGCATAAAAAAATCCAGCTGTTGAAATCGGAAGCTCAGATGCTTCAAAACCGCTTCGCTCAGCAGCCTCACGGTAAGCATCGATAGAGCGTTTAAAACTTGTAGCAGGTCCACCTAAAGTCGCTAGAAACATCGGAACCCCCACGTGTCCAGCCTTGATTGCGCTAGCAGGCGGTCCACCAACAGCGCGCCAAATCGGCATGGAGCCATTTTGCGGACGTGGAATTACTAAAGCATTCTTTAATGGTGCACGGAATTGCCCACTCCAATTAACAACTTCCTCTTCATTTATCTTCAATAACAGTTCAAGTTTCTCTTCGTACAACTCTTCATAATCACGAAGATCATAGCCTAGTAAATCAAATAGCCCTACCCGTGAAGCACGGCCAGCAATAATCTCCGTGCGCCCATTTGAGATCAAATCAATCGTAGCGAAATCTTCGTACACTCGAACAGGGTCCGATGTACTGATAATTGTAGAAGAACTTGCAATTTTAATTTTACTAGTTGCTTGAGCAATTGCTGCTAATACAACTGAATGTGCCTGTGTTGCAAAATACTCCTGATGACTCTCCCCCACACTAAAAAAATCAATACCCGCTTGCTCAGCTAGCTTCGCTAAATCAATGATTTCATGAATACGTTGTTGTGCAGAAATACGTTCTCCAGTATGTGGATTCGGTATATGATCTCCTAGTGTATAAATTCCAAATTCCATTCCTTTACTTTGATCAATACGATATTTCTTCATTTTCCTGACCCCTCTCTAATTTCATTATTAACGTTAGTATAATCTTATAACGCACATCGTGTAAGTACACACTAAAAGGTGCCATAGTATCAAAAAGGAAACTAATGAGTGTGTTAAGATGGAAACACAACGATACGGTAAATCAAAAAAAAAAAAAAAAGGCGATATTCCGTTCAAATCCGAACGGAATATCGCCCTCTTTTTGTCATGTCTTCATTTCAGTTCACTTGCTAGAACCCGTTACGAGTCCGTTATATTTTATCAATTAGACCAATTCCTTGATAGCTATTTCATATTTGCTATGTGCCTTTGCCCAATCTTCTTCTCTGGAGTCTATTGGCTCACCATCAAGCAATGACTTTATGACGTCCAGACAAACATGCCATCCTGCAAGGTCTTTTGTTGTTTGTGGGGTTATCATTTTGAACTTTTCTGTAAATATCATTAAACACCCCTTTTGCTGCGGATGTAGTTCAAAGCGGACAACATCGCCGAACCAATCAAATTCAAGTACAGAATGTAAAGCATGCTCAAAAATTTCAAGTTCCTCAAACTTCCCGTCCTGCATGTCGAACTTCATGAATCCTCCTTTCCCAGGATTTCCAACACGCAACTCCTGAAACCACTTTTCTAGTTCCCTGTTATCCATCAACATTAACCATACTTTATCCACGGAATGTTCAAGAAGACGTTCATAGTGGGCGATGTATCCATTTTCAATCTTCTTAATGTCGGCTATTATCATAATTCTACTCCTTCATCTAGATCGATTTGATGTTTTGACAACTTGTTTCCACATGGTTTTCCGCCTTACATATTATTTAAAATCAATTTCTAATCCGATTGGGCAATGGTCACTACCGAGAATATGCGAATCGATGGTTGCATCTATCAGTAAACTTTCAAGCTGTTTTGACACAATGAAATAATCGATTCGCCATCCGATATTGCGTTCCCTGACTTTACTCATATAGGACCACCACGTATAAGCCCCTTCTAAATCTCGATTGAAATACCGATATGTATCAATAAAGCCTGCTGCTAACAATGCCGT
Organism: Sporosarcina sp. Y1004; assembly: GCF_057669665.1. Lineage (NCBI taxonomy): Bacteria > Bacillati > Bacillota > Bacilli > Caryophanales > Caryophanaceae > Sporosarcina > Sporosarcina sp. Y1004. The sequence continues at coordinate 219,037 of NZ_JBYHFQ010000002.1, forward strand.
CATTTTGCCGCGTTCTTCAGTAGTGAATCCTGAATTACCTATGTTCGATTTCACGTTTCGTACATCAATCTCCTCATGTGCAACGTTCAAATCGCCGCATAAAATCACTGGTTTTATACTATTTAACTCTATCAAGTATGCCCGCATTTTATCTTCCCACTCCAAACGGAAAGGCAGTCGAGTTAAATCACGTTTGGAGTTTGGCGTGTAGACGTTCACCAAGTAAAATCCAGGGAACTCCAACGTGAGAATACGTCCCTCTTCTTCGGAATCCATTTCCCCTACGCCATATTTCACTGTTATCGGTTTTTCTTTCGTGAACACCGCTGTTCCAGAATACCCTTTTTTCAGCGCATAATTCCAGTATTGAAAATAACCATCCAACTGCATGTCGATTTGGCCTTCTTGTAATTTGATTTCTTGTACGCAGAAAATATCAGCGTCTACCAATTCAAAGTATTCCAAGAAACCTTTACCTACGCATGCCCTTAATCCATTGACATTCCATGATACTAATCTCATTCTAATAATCTCCTTAACATACATACTTCTAAATCGTTTTACAGTAATTAAATTACCGTTTTATGTGAATAGTCACATGTAGAATACAGTCACTCGATATCCATTGCCAAAGCTACTTGATATAAGTCTAAATCAATATCGAGCTGTTTTCCCATTGCCAAATAGGCAAGTTGCTGCCCTAAGAACGGTCCTACTGTTAATCCGGAAGCACCTAATCCATTCGCTAGCAATAGCCCTTGTACCCCAGGCACTTCACCAATAATTGGAAGGAAACCAGGTGTGAAAGGCCGGTATCCGATTCGTGCTTCCGTAAAGGTACTATCCGATAATCCTGGTGCGACTTGTAGCGCTTTTCCTAAAACCTCATTTAAACCGCCTGCAGTCACACGCATATCGAATTGCATTTCATCTTCGTGCGTTGCCCCGATAACCACTTTCCCATCATCAAATGCTAATATATATTGATCCGTAGGCGGTATTACAACTGGCCACTCATTCGTTTGTGTATCTTCAAGCTGTAAATGAACGATTTGGGCTTTTTGAGAAGTCACTTGTAAATGTATGCCCATTGGCTCCATCAATTCAGCTGCCCAAGCACCTGCAGTAACAATCACAGTATCGGCAGTAAATTGAGTCCCATTAACCTGAACACCCGTTACTAATTTGTTGGTAAATGTCAGTTTTGCTGAGCCATTCACAAAAACCGCACCATGTTTTTTTGAAGAATTGACCAAAGCAGATCGCAAAGCTCGCCCATTTACACGTGCCGCCCCGCTTACATAGACCGATCCATATTCCTCTGAAAGAGGCGGGAATATCGCATTTGTTTCACTTTTTGTCATTTGACGAATTTCACCCATTTCTGGTGCATCATCCAGTCTTTTCTTCGCTCGTTCTTCCATCTTTTGAAGTTTAAGCGGATCTGTATGCAAGCTGACTGCCCCAACCCTTTGGTATCCTGTTTCAGTTTCCCCGTCCTCTTCTAATTGCTGAATTAGTGACACATAATAAGCTGCGCCACCTTTTGCAAGTGCATACCAAGCTTTATTTCTTCTCTGAGAAAGCCATGGACAAATAATTCCTGCGGCGGCGTCCGTGGCCTGCCCTGCATCCTGCCGATCCACAACCGTCACATTTGCGCCCGCTTTCGCCAAGTGATAAGCTGTCGAAGCGCCTAAGATTCCACCACCGATAATGATAAATGATTTCAATATATACACCTTTTTTCTCTATAATCTGTTTTAATCATACCAGTTTAGATAATCAATGTATCCAAGTTACATTGTCGAAACTAAAAAGACATAACTTGTTGGATAGCCAACAAGTTATGCCTTCTTTCATCACACGGATAGTAGCGCCGCATCACTATTCAATTTTTCTCCCCGAATTCGTTGGAATTCAGCCATTAGCTTTTCAATCGTCAACTGCTTCTTTTCTTCAGCTTCGACTTCCAAGATGATTTGTCCCTTATCCATCATTATCAATCTGTTACCAAGATCCATCGCTTGCTGCATATTATGCGTAACCATAAGCGTGGTCAATTGATCCTTTTCAACAAGTTCTTTTGTTATATTTGTAATTAATGCTGCTCTTGACGGATCCAGTGCTGCCGTATGCTCATCAAGAAGCAATATGGCCGGTTGTGTAAAAGTAGCCATTAACAGAGAAAGCGCTTGACGCTCTCCTCCAGAAAGCATGCCTACTTTTGCATTTAGCCTGTCTTCGAGATTTAAATGAAGCGTTTCGAGTGATTCCCTGAACAACTCACGACGTTTCTTATGAACACCTTTCCGTAAACCGCGTTTTTTGTCTCTGGAAAAAGCCATTGCAAGGTTTTCCTCGATTGTCATGGAAGGAGCGGTACCAGACATAGGATCCTGGAATACCCTACCAATCATAGCAGATCGTTTATATTCAGGCAGTTTCACCACGTTTTTACCTTCAATTTCAATCGTGCCAAAATCAGGTGTTAGTGCTCCTGAAATCATATTCATCATGGTTGATTTCCCTGCACCATTACTGCCGATAACAGTAACAAAATCGCCTTTTTTTAAATGCAAATTGATTTGATCAAGTGCAATTTTTTCATCGGGAGTTGCTTCATTGAATACTTTATTAATCTGTTGGAGTTTCAACAATTGCTTTTCCCTCCTTTTTCTGCGCTTGATCATTACCTGATAATCGTTCTGCATAACGTTTTGCTTTTCTATTATTCTCCCGCCTTTTTTCAAGAAACTGCGGTAAAATGAGTGCGGCTATTACGATAACAGCAGTGATTAATTTCATATCTCCCGTATCAAGAAACTCTACGCGCAGGGCCAGGCCTAATACTATTCTATAAATAATAGCCCCTGCAATAACCGCGAGTGTTGTTCGTATAATTGTTTTTGTACCAAAGATTGCTTCACCGATAATTACTGAAGCCAACCCGATAACAATCATACCGATACCCATACCGATATCTGAGAACTTTGAGTACTGCGCAATTAAGGCACCCGAGAATGCTACAAGCCCATTTGATAAGCCTAATCCTAAGATAACGAGTGTATCTGTATTAGCTGAAAAACTACGAATCATTTTTTTATTATCGCCGGTTGCCCGAATGGCAAGTCCAATTTCTGTTTGAAGAAACCAATCCACTACGAATTTAATTATTAGTGTAATAATAATAACTAAAAACAGCGTTCCCCATGTAGATGGCAAGTAATTAACACCTAGCATGGAGAAAAACTGATTTATCGCATTATCGATTGGAAGCGTACTCCAAAATGTGTAAAAACCACTAAACAACGTCTCAGCATTTAATAAAGGAATATTAGGACGTCCAATTGATGTTTCTGACGTCATTCCCATAATCCTTAAATTAATTGAGTATAGTGCGATCATCATTAAAATTCCTGCTAGCAATGGGTTTATTTTTCCTTTTGTATGTAAGAGCCCCGTAATACAACCAGCTATAAATCCAAATACGATAGCTACTCCAGTTGCCAATAGTGGATGATAGCCAAAGAAAATCATTGTTGCTGCAACCGCTGCTCCTGTTACAAAACTTCCATCTACCGTAAGATCGGGGAAATCAAGCACCCGAAATGTGATATACACTCCGAGTGCCATGATTGCATAGATGATTCCTTGCTCAACAGAGCCGAAAATAGCACTAAACATACAGAATCATCTCCTAATTTATTCGCTGAATTCAGCTTTCCATTCATCTTTAATGGTAAGCCCAATTGAATCAGCCGTATCTTTGTTCATAATAAGTTTCAAGTTTTGTGGAATTTGAACCGGTAAAGTAGCTGGTTCACTTTCACCTTTTAATACCTTCACTGCCATTTGACCTGCTTCATAACCGATATCATAATATTCGAATCCATATGCCGCTAAGCCACCACGTTTTACTGAATCGAATTCACCTACCATTACCGGAAGTTTATGTTCATTTGCTACGGATACTACAGATTCAAGTGCAGAAACAACAGTATTATCTGTAATGATATAGAATGCATCCACTTTTCCTATCAAGGATTCTGTAGCCTGTTTAACATCAGCTGAAGTGGCAACCGATGCTTCTTTTACGCTCATATCCATATCTTTTAGCAATTCTTTTACTGCATCTACTTGCGCACGGGAGTTCTGTTCGCCGGAGTTAAATACCATCCCAACATTTTTTACCCCAGCTTCTTTAAGGAATTTCATTGTATTCGGAATAGCTTCAGGGTGATTATCGATCGTACCCGTGACATTTCCACCTGGACTCTCATTTGAAGCAACAAGTTCAGCACTTACTGCATCTGTAACTGAAGTGAAAATAATCGGAATTTCTTGCGTAACACTAGCTGCTGCTTGTGCACTTGGTGTAGAGTTTGCAAAAATCAAGTCAACGCCTGAACTAGCTAGATTATTTGCAATTGTTGTATTTGCACTGTTGTCGTTCTGTGCATTTTGAATATCATATTCTACTTCAAGACCTGCATCTTCGATAGCCTTTTGAAAACCATCGAACGCTGCGTTTAATGATGGGTGTTCTACAATTTGCGTCACACCAATTTTATATTTTTCAGTTTCTTCATTAGCTTCTGTCGCTTTATCGTCGTTTGACGTTGTAGAGGTTTTTTCAGCTCCACCACATGCTGCGAGAACGAACATAACACTCAAAAGTCCCACTGTATACGCTATCCAATTCTTCTTCATTCAATCTCCCCCTTTTACATTTATCGCTTTCTTTTAGTCTTTTTTTATAGCGATAATTATTCGTAATAGTACACTGTCCACTAGTGTTAGTCAATAGGATTTAAATTCCCCAGTGCAGGAGAACGCTTTATATTTTACTTGAAATCTATTTCTTCAGTAAAAATTAAAAATGCATTTCTTCGTATAAAAATAAAGAAGTTTTACTTAATCTCATTATCATGAATTGTACAAAAAAGAGATCAGTTCTCCATTTGGAGTGCTGATCTCTTTATATTTCAACTATCGGAAAAAGTGACTTAAGAAAAAATAGTACTTCATGCAACCTTTTCATGGTATTTATTTATCAACACGTCCAATTCTTGACTGCATTCAACAACCAAAGGATGAGTAAACCCGAACGTTTTTGCTTTCCTATACATGATCTTTCTTTTAATCCCAATTTGAACCAACAATGCTTTTTCATTAAATAGACTTTTCACAATTTTTCCTCCATATGATATATTGGGCTTCATATCTTGAAGTTATTTTCTTGTAGGTTAAGAAGCAACGAGTTCATCGTACAACACTCTTCATGAAAAGAATGTCGTATTGTAGTGTTTTTTTAAATGTTCACCAAACCATCACAATTAAGACGCATATTTTGAATAGCAATTGATTTCTTTGACTTCCTTACAGCAATTAACAAAGTTTTTAGTGTCACCTATTTAATATTTCGCATAAAATTTGACAGTTCTTAATTTTGACCAATTGTACCTTACTTATAGAATGCTCATTTTACACATTAACAATTATAAGTTTTAAAAACGGATTGAATTCGCTTACTGAGCCATATTAATAAAGAACAATACTTTAAGAGGAGGTTTGACCATGAAACGAAATAATACTGAAGATACCACTAAAATTTCTATTGGGCCCCAACTTCAAAAAATGAAAAAAGGTAAAACAGGCGTTATGAAAGAAGAAATTTCTCTTGAGTTAGCTGAACTGGGAAATTTAAATCCTACTCATGAGCCAATGACTCCAAATCAACGCGAAAAAAGCGAATCTGAAAAAACGTATAAATAACTGAGAGAAGTAACTACTTAGGTAGTTACTTCTCTTTTACATACTTTGGAATAAGTACAATAATATTGATGAAAGTCATGGTTACCTATACCTGACGTCAAGATTGATAGGCAATATCCCTTTCCCAGGTGTCCATTCTCAGAAGCATTCTTACACCTTGCCTATACCTATATTATTCAATGAGTACTGAGTGTGTTAACAAACGTAACAAAACCAACCGTCTTTAAAATAAAAAACGGTTGGTCTTTGACTTAAATCGTTACTTTTCAAATACTTGATGAAGCACATCATTGGGTTTACTATTATTCAGGTTTTTGTAGATACAACTTGCGGGTTTTTCCCGTAGCGTTTCAGAGAATGCATTTGCCAGGTCTGCTTCACCTGACACATGAATTTCTTTCCAACCTTTTTCTTTCTTTAATTTCTCAACGATTTCCACCATTCCTTTATAAAATCTCTGCAAGTTTTCTCTTAGACGAGGTTCAAGCGCGTCGACTTTCGAACTTCCCAAACCCTGATTATGCGCAGCGGATGCTTTATTCCGCTCTCCCCATCCTTCCAAGTTCGGATCAAATTCGAAAGTAAGTTCATTCTTAATAGCTCCCATTGCCGTGTCTAAAATACGTACTTCCCCAAAACTAGGCAAGATAATTCCTGCCTCCGGATAGGCTTTGTACATATATTCCATTTCTTCAGTCACAGCATGATTTTCCCAGTGAAAACTCGTTTTCACGGGAACCTGAACATAGTGAACTGACCATAACTCCGGATCTAATGAGGCAAAGATTACAACGCCTTTGCTCAAATCATTTTTATTATCCTCAACTTCTTTTTCGATTTTTTTCTTCAATGCATTAAATGCTTTTATTTCATTTTCATCTTTAGAGGCTGTTAAATATTCATCAATGCGCTTTAAACCACTCTTCAAATGAATTCTCCAAGCACCGTTTAATTGCTCCGGATCACCCGGATTGGTGTTTAAATACACACTCAAGACACAACGATTTTCACAGTTAAATTCTTTCAAGGTTTGGAGTTCTTTGCTAATAGACATCATTTAACCTCCTTAAATTTCGTTCCACTCTAAGGATACCCTTGCTCGACTAGTCTAAACGATTTCTGTGGGGTATCTTCTTTAAATGACAGCCAACCATGCCTTTTCAAAGTAACCGATGCTTGAATTACTTTTCCACCAAAGAATAAACACCTACAAAAAGGCAACATTGCCATTTTTGTAGGTGTTTAAAAATTATACTAATTAGGTCAAGATCTTTGGTTTCCTTTGTTTCAATAACGGTTCTCGGTATTCTATCTCTTTGCCCGTTTCAATATCAATGAACGTACTGGTTTCATTAAACCATCGATCGGGTGCTTGATGTCCCCAAAATGTTTGACGAAGTGGGTCATTTAAATCCCAACGTTTCGGTTTTAAGTCAGGATCGGTGGTTAAATAATCTCCCGTGTATAGTTCAATACGATGCCCATCTGGATCTCTCAAATAGAGAAAAAAAGCATTTGACAAGCCATGACGACCAGGACCGCGCTCTATTGAATCCGCATACCCCATACTAGCCAAAGTATCACAGCAATCGAGCACGCTAAGGCGATCTGTTAATGAGTATGCAAAATGATGTAATTTTGGACCAGGACCACTCATAAATGCTTGGTCATGCACAGTTGGTTTGCGATAAAGCCATGCTGCCCACAAGTCTCCCTCTTCAGTATCTGTATACTCTGAACACGAGAATCCTAAGTGATTGACGTAGAAATCATAAGCTTTTTGAACATCTGGAACAGCACAGTTTACGTGGTCAATCCGCTGAATCTTGGCTCCGCGATAGAGGTCATATCGCTGAAGCATCCGGTCAACAGTGGTCATTTCCGCAAAAAACTCTAAAGGAATACCTGAAACATCATGCACTCGAAGTGTTCTTCCAATTGCATGTTGTTCCCCTTTATCCATCCACTTTGTTTGTAAACCTAGCGATAGAAATAATTTTTCGATTTCCTCAAGATCCTGTTCTTTTTCGACCTTATAGCTTAGTACTTCAACAACGGCTTTGTCTGCTTTTTTCAAAAGTAAACTATGATGCGAATGTTCCTCTAAACCTCTTAAGTAAATATGGTTTTCATCACTTTCTGTTTCAATCATGCCTAACCCATCAACATAGAACTGACGAGACACTTGCAAATCCACTACATGAAGAACGGTTCTCGCAATTCGAATGATTGAAAAGTCCAACTTACTCACCATGCCTTCCTTTATTTTTTTCCGAACTGCTGTATACGATGTTCATCAATGGATACATGAATTATTTTTTGTTCAGTATAAAAATCAAAGCCATAGTGTCCACCTTCACGACCGATGCCAGAAGATTTCATCCCTCCAAAAGGTGTTCTTAGATCGCGGACGTTTTGAGCGTTCACCCAAAGCATTCCCGCTTCAATCTTGTGTGCAACTCGATGGCCACGTTTAATATCGTTAGTCCACACATAACCTGCAAGTCCGTAATCAATAACATTCGCTAATGTAATGACTTCTTCTTCGTCTTTGAATGTCATCACAGTTAATACGGGCCCAAAGATTTCTTCTTGTGCAACGCGCATGTTATTTTTAGCATTTAGGATCAATGTTGGTGCAACGAAATTGCCACTGTCGAATTTCTCAGGAATATCGCCGGTAACTACGTCGGTGCCTTCCGCTTTTGCAATCTCCAAATAGCTATTCACTTTATTAAAATGACCTTTATCAATCAATGGCCCCACTTCCGTATCTTTGTCTAGTGGGTCACCAATTATAATATTCGACACACGCAACTTTAAAGCATCTATAAATTGATCTTTAATCCCTTCTTGTAGAAACAAGCGGGAGCTCGCAGTGCATCGTTCACCGTTAAATGAATAAATTCCCCAGACGCAAGCATCTAAAGCTCGTTCAAAGTCTGCATCCTCAAAGACGATAATAGGAGATTTTCCACCGAGTTCCATAGAGCACTTTTTCAATGTATCTGCACTATTTTTTATAATCATAGTGCCCGTCGTTGTTTCACCTGTGAAAGATATTAGTTGGACGTCTGGATGTCTAACGAGCGCATCTCCTGCTGTTTCACCGTAACCGTGAACAACGTTGAAAACACCTTTAGGAAGATCTGCCTTATGAATTATTTCGGCTAATAGGTTAGCTGAAAGCGGAGAGAGTTCAGCCGGCTTTAATACAACTGTATTTCCAGTCGCAAGTGCTGGCGCGACTTTCCATGTCTCTAACATAAAGGGAGCATTCCATGGTGTGATTAACCCTGCAACTCCTACAGGTGCATTAATCGTGTAGTTGATAAATTCTTCATCCACTTGATAGGATTCACCAACAAGACGACTTTCTACCATACGGGCATAAAATCTGAAATTTTCGGAGGCACGACTTACCATATTTCTAGTTTGACTAATGGGAAGTCCTGTATCAAGTGATTCTAGGTACGCTATTTTTTCTACTTCTTCGTCTATCAAATCTGCAATACGGTAAATGTATGCCAATCTCTTTTTAAGTTTCATTGTTTTCCAAGGTCCGTGATCAAAAGCATATCGAGCCGCTGCCACTGCTTTTTGAATATCATCAGATTGTCCTTCAGCAACTTCATTAATTTGTTTATTTGTAAACGGATTTATGTTTTTAATCGTCATCCCATTTATAGCCGGTGTAAATTCCCCATTTATATAGAGTAATATATTCTTTTGCGTTTCATGTTTATATGAAACTGACTTATGAATTGATACCATACTCTTCACCTAGTTTCTTATCATTATTTTCATCATTTTATGGAAGCCCCTTGTGGTAATATTGCAAGGTCAATAAGTGATTGGCGAACCTCTGCTTGTATTTCAACTGAAGGTAATCCCAAAGGTAAGCGAAGTTTAGGTGTGATTTTCCCCATCATACTTAGTGCTACTTTAACCGGTGATGGATTTGTATCTTTGAAGAGTACATCATTTAGTGGCATTAATTCGAAGTGAAGATTTTGCGATTTTACAATGTCTCCTGCAACCCATGCGTTGTAAAGATCGGCTACTTTCGTTGGTTCAACATTTGCTGTGGCACTTATAAATCCAGCACCGCCAATTGCGAGCATTGGATAGCAAAGTAATTCAATTCCCGAAAACAATAGAAAATCCCTTCCGCAGGTTAACAGCACGCGATTTACGTGTTCGAAGTCTTTATTTGCTTCTTTTACACCGATAATGTTCGGACAATCATCAACTAAGCGTTTCATCGTACTTACTTCCATATTAACGGCGGACCGACCCGGAATATTGTAAATTATAATTGGTGTTTTAACTGAATCTGCTACTGTTTTAAAGTGCTGATAAAGTGCTTCTTGGTTCGGCTTATTATAGTAAGGTACGATAACCATTGCAGCATCCGCACCTATTTCTTCGGCATATTTCGTTAATTCCATTGTTTCATCATGATTTGTAGAACCTGTACCAGGTGCAAAAAACACGCGTCCATCAATTGTCTTTGTTGCCAGATCCATAACCCTTTTCCTTTCGGAGATAGTTAATGAACTCGGTTCACCACTCGTACCTGTTACAGAAATCCCATGACTTCCACTTTCAATTTGCCAATTGATCAACTCAATGAATGCTTTTTCGTCGATTTCACCACTATCAGTAAACGGAGTAATGACAGGGCAAATTGAACCTCTTAATTTCTTTTTAGCTTCATCGTATCCCATAGTACTCACTCCTTCTAAAAAAATATTTACCTGTCAATAATGTGAAACTTCAATTGACTATGCCGGCATCTCTCTTAGTTTTGTTCAAAAAACTTGCAACCATGTCTTTATAGGGTTGCTTATCAAAACCATCATAATAGGCATTCGACATTCTCACAGGATCTCCAAAGAAATAATATTCATAGAGTGCTTGTCGGTTTCCAAATGCACTAATGGTAATATCCCACGCCAAGCGAAATAGCTGTACTTTTTCCTCACCGTTAATGGTTGCACCCTGTGTATAACGGTGAACCAATGGGCCAACGTCCGTACTGGAGAAGTCTGCTTCAGTTGGAAGTGCCATTAATCCTGAAGCGCCTAGTATTTTAATAATTTCATTCATACGCTGGTACATTTTAGGGTACCAGTTGCGTGCAGCATTTAACGGTTCAAAGTCGGGTGTCATATTGCCGTATTGATCGATTTTTGCATTGTGTTCAGACTTGAACAAATGAGAACGCATGACTTCTAAAATAACCATGATTTCACTTGCTTTTTCTTTAACATGCATGAATTTATCAATACCAATTGCTTCCATCATACTAATGACAACACCCAGAATAAATTCGGTTTTTACGATGTTTTTTGAAATAACTTGATGCGTCATATGGATAACCGCATTTGTCTCAGTGTACGTACGATTGCATATATCTGTACTTCCACTCACGAAAACCCTTTCCCAAGGGACCAATACATTTTCAAATGAAATGATTGCGTCCCCCTCATCAAACCTAGCGCCTAATGGATGATCCCATTTGCTTTTCCCATAGTCGAATGATTCGCGAGATAAAAACTTTAAACCCGCCGTATTATTTGGTATTGCAAATGCAAATGCGAATGGATCATCCGTCGTTCCCGGTGTCCTGTTGATAGTCGACGGGAAAACAACTAGCTCATCAGTAATGCCGCCTAACGTTGCCAAGAGCCGACAACCATTTACAACAATCCCATCAGGCGTTTTTTTCGTAATACGTGCAGAGAGAAATGGATCTTTTTGTTCTGCTTGTGTAAGCATCGACCTATTCACTTGTGGGTGTATTAATGTATGGGTTAAACTAATATCATTTTCCCGTGCATATTCATAGTAGTTGGCTGCATTTTTTGCGAATTGTTCACTTCCCCCGCCTTCTTGTGCAAAAAATTGACTAGCGGTACCGAAGGCCATAATGCTCGTGTTCAAATAATCCGGAGTTCGTCCCATCATACCGCCAGAGAATGTGGCCCACTCCATATGCATTTCACGTCTTTTAAACAAGTCATCTTTCGTTTTAGGAGCAATAAAGGAAAGCCCCACCTTGTTCCCTGATGACGGTGATGTATATAACATTTTTTCCGGTTTCTCATGTTGTAAATCATATAGACCTGCAACACTTTCCACTACATTTTTAAATGCTGGATGTATGGTTACATCTTCTACTTTTTCGCCATGAATCCATACTTCTGCATTTCGTTCTTTAATACCGTCCACATATTCTTTACCCGTTCGTGCACCCATTCGATTCCCTCCTCATTTCGGATAACAGTTTGGTCGTCTACTTGGCAATAGATGTCTACTTTTTATTAAACCTTGAATGAATATTATTTTGTTTATACGTACCAGCATCACTAAATTCAACCAATTCCATAGATAATGCTAAATAACGTGTAGACATTAAAAGCGCGAAATGTTCTTTCATCACTTCAAATAGAGCTTCACAAATTTCTTTCTTTAATTCCTCCGAACGTCCAGCACCAATTTTCAACACTGCATGGATGAATGCGTCATCTTCTAAACCATCTGCAACTCGATAGTCATTAAGTTCAATCGCTCTTGAACGAAGACCACCTATCGGGAAAATAGAGTCCCGTGCAATTAGTACATTATGAATATCTTCAAATAACTTTGCCAAATTCGATTCTTCTTTGATATTATCTGTGTACTCAACAATAAAATGTGGCATTCAAGTCCCCCTGTTCCACACTATCGATTTGTAAAGAATTCATCTCCGATAATGGTATTTATCAAACGTCCAATCCCTTCCACTTCTGTGACCACAATATCGCCAACAACCGTATCAACCGAACCTTTTGGAGTACCAGTAAGTATTATGTCATTTTCACTCAATGTCATAAAGCTACTTAAATACTCAATCAGTGTTGGAATATCAAAAATCATATTCGATGTACTTCCTTCCTGAACGAGTACATCATTAACATGTGTTGTTAGCTTTATATTCATTGGATCTGCAACATCGACTGCATCGACAATCCACGGTCCAAATGGGGTACATCCATCACGGTTTTTCACTCGTAAGTTAGGACGATAATAGTTTTCCAAGTAATCTCTGATTGCATAATCGTTCACAACGCTATACCCTTTAATATAGCTATATGCATCTTCTTTTTTCACATTTCGTGCCGTTTCACCGATGATTACAGCCAATTCGCATTCATAATGCATATACGCTACATCTGCGGGACGATGAGTAAATGCTTGGTGCCCAATCAACGTATTCGGACCCTTTAAAAAGACTAGCGGTTCGGATGGTGCAACAATTGAAAGTTCTGCTGCATGATCAGCATAGTTAAGCCCCAAAGCAAATACCGTACGAGGTTCTATGGGTGTTAGCCAAGTTACTAAACTCTCATCTACTATTCGGCCATCCTCTAATTTGAGTTGCCCTTCCCATTCAACCGCATCAAAAATGGCACCTCCATATGCTAATCGAGCTCTTTTCATATCGGCTCCCTCCAGGTGGATTTACTTTCTTCTACAACTACGTTCTCTAAACTTCCTATACCTGCTATTTCGATTCGAACTATATCGCCAACTTCGGCTAGTGGCGCATCTTCAGGGACACCTACCAGTAATACATCTCCTGGACTTAATGTCATAAACTCAGTAACATCTGCAATTAAACGGGAAACTGAACGGATCAAATTTGATGTTGAATTTTCTTGTTGAAGCTGATTATTGATGAAAACACGGATATCTAAATCATCGGGATTATCCATTTCACGCCTATCGATAATCCATGGTCCGATGGGACAAAATCCATCACGTCCATTATGTTGAACCGCCGGGCGGTATACGCTCTCATGCGGCACACTGATATCGTTTACAATCGTATAGCCTGCAACATAGGTCAATGCATTTTCTTCATCCACAGCGACGGCTTTCTTTCCAATTACTATTCCAAGTGCCGCACCCATTTCTAATTTTGATATCCCAATTGGCATCGGGATATCTGCACCATGTCGACTTAATGTATTCATCGGTTTTATATAAAGAACAGGTGAAATTGGTGGTGAATTATATGGTTCTTCATGAACTGCATCGCCGAGTTTATCAAGCACACCCTTGTAGTTCAGCAACGTACCAAAAACCGTACCTGTAACGGGGGTGTCGAATTGTATTTCATTTGCACTTTTTACAATCCCCCCTTTCACAACGGAATTTGTTCCAGTAATCACATTCACTGATATTAGTTCACGTGCTCCTAACACTTTAACTTTTGCTCTTCGCAACCATTTCACCCCATAAGTTTGTAGACTTTTTTTCATAGTGCAAAAACGGCAATTCAAAATTGACCCTAAAATTGATGCACAAAAGGGCACCCTTTTTGTAGATTGGAGTATTCAAACCACAAACTAGCTAAAGAAGCGCCCACACATTTCTGAACTCGTATTTTCAATGTCTTCATCGTTAATATTCTGTCTCTATTTACAATTGGAATAGATCATACTGATAATAAAGCTTTATCACTGGTTAATTTTTCACCACGTATGCGTTGGAATTCATCCATCAGTTTTTGAATCGTTAATACCTTCTTTCCTTCGGCATCTATTTCTAAGATAATTTGTCCTTTATCCATCATAATAAGTCTGTTACCTAGGTCTAATGCTTGTTGCATATTATGTGTGATCATCAGCGTCGTTAGTTGATCCTTTTCAACAAGTTGTTTGGTTAAATTCGTAATTAACTCTGCCCGCGATGGGTCTAGCGCCGCAGTATGTTCATCAAGAAGCAATATTGATGGTTGAGTAAATGTTGCCATCAATAAAGAAAGAGCTTGCCTCTCTCCACCAGAAAGCATTCCTACTTTTGCATTCAATCGGTTTTCAAGGTTTAAATGAAGCGTTGCAAGTGATTCACGAAACAGTTCACGACGTTTCTTATCAACAGCTCGTTTTAAAACTCCTTTTTTGTTTCTTGAATAGGCCATAGCAAGATTTTCTTCAATTGTCATTGTTGGAGCTGTTCCCGCCATTGGATCTTGAAAAACCCTTCCAATCATTTGTGAACGCTTATATTCCGGTAATTTTGTTACATCTTTATCGGCAATTTCAATTGTTCCAAAGTCAGGAGATAGCGAACCAGAAATCATATTCAGCATCGTCGATTTTCCTGCGCCATTGCTCCCGATTACAGTCATGAAATCACCGATTTGTAACTTAAGATTAATTTGGTCCAATGCGATTTTTTCATCAGGTGTTGCTTCATTAAATAGTTTGTTAATCTGACTGAGTTTTAGCATCGGCATTTCCTTCTTTCATCAGCAAATGTGTATGCTCTACTAAGCGTTCAGCATGGCGTTTTGCTTTTCTGCTCTTTTCTCGTTTCTTTTCAAAGTATTGCGGCAAGATCAATGCGCCAATTACAATGACGGCGGTAATTAGTTTCATATCACCCGTATCGAGAAAGTCGACTCTAAGCGCAAGACCGAGTACTATTCTATAAATAATTGCACCTGCAATTACGGCAAATGTGGTTCGCATAATCGTTTTTGTGCCAAATATTGCTTCACCTATAATTACGGAAGCCAGTCCAATAATAATCATTCCAATTCCCATTCCAATGTCAGCAAACTTCGAGTATTGAGCGATTAGCGCCCCAGAAAAAGCTACGAGTGCATTGGAAAAGCCTAAACCTATAATAACGAGTGTGTCTGTATTAGCAGATAAACTTCGAATCATTTTTTTATTATCACCGGTAGCTCTTATTGCAAGACCGACTTCCGTTTTCAGAAACCAATCGACGACAAATTTAATTAACAAAACAATGATTATCATGATGAACAATGTTCCCCAGGTGGAAGGCAAGAATTGAATCCCAAACTTGCCGAAGAAATTATTAATAGCGTTGTCAATACCTAAAGAACCCCAAAATGTCTGGAACTGAATAAATAGTGTTTCGGCATTTAATAATGGTATGTTTGGACGACCAATTGAATTCTCAGAGGTTAAACCCATTATGCGTAAATTTATGGAATACAAAGCAATCATCATTAATATTCCAGCCAGGAGTGAATTAATCTTGCCTTTTGTATGTAGGAGGCCTGTTACACATCCAGCAAGAAAACCAATAACAACGGCTACTGCAGTAGCCGCCACTGGATGATATCCAAAGATAATCATAGTGGCAGCTACTCCAGCTCCTGTTACAAAACTTCCGTCAACTGTTAAATCTGGAAAGTCCAAAACCCGGAATGAAATATACACACCAAGCGCCATAATCGCATAAATAATTCCTTGCTCTACTGATCCAAACACAGCTGAAAACATATTGATTTACCTCCAATCTATTCACTAAACTCAACTTTCCATTCGTCTTTAATCTCGAGACCGAGAGTAGAAGCAGTATCTTTATTCATGATTAACTTTAAGTCTTGTGGGATTTGAACAGGTAAATCAGCCGGTTTCTTTTCGCCATTCAAGATTTCGACTGCCATTTGCCCTGCTTCATAGCCAATGTCAAAGTACTCGAAGCCATATGCTGCTAGGCCGCCTCTTTTCACAGAGTCAAATTCACCTACCATCATTGGAATTTCATTGGCATTGGCAACTGAAATGACAGATTCAAGTGCAGAGACAACTGTATTGTCTGTAATAATGTACATAGAATCTACTTTACCTAGCAATGACTCGGTTGCTTGTTTCACATCGGCAGATGTAGCGACCGATGCCTCCACTACAGTCATGTCCATCTCCTTCAACATTTCTTTTACTGCATCTACCTGGGCACGAGAGTTTTGTTCTCCAGAGTTAAACACCATTCCCACGTTTTTTGCACTTAATTCTTCTTTTAGAAACTTCATTGTGTTTAAAATGGCTTCAGGATGAGCGTCAATTGTACCCGTTACATTTCCTCCTGGGCTCTCCATTGAGTCAACAAGCTCTGCTCCAACTGCATCTGTTACTGAAGTGAAAATGATAGGTATTTCTGATGTCGCGCTGGCTGCCGCCTGTGCACTAGGTGTTGAGTTTGCGAATATTAGATCTACATCTGCACTGACCAGATTCGTCGCAATGGTCGTGTTGGCGCTGTTATCGCCTTGAGCAATTTGAACATCATATTCCGCATCGATTCCTGCTTCTTCTAACGCTTTCTTAAAGCCGTCATAAGCTGCATTTAGTGACGGGTGCTCTACAATTTGGCTGACACCTATTTTATATGTCTTCGAGGATGATTCACTTTCCTTCACTTCTTCATCGCCACATGCCGCAAGTATTAATGCAGTGCCAAGAATAATAGCCGCCACTTTTTTCCACCCATTATTCATACCATTTCCCCCCTATTTAACTACTTCAGGTTGCAATTTTCGAATATTCCGTCTATTTAAATATTTAGTTTATACTAGATGCCATTTTATAATTATTAATTTTAATTAAAAACCCTGACATTAACTATATTTTATTATGGATTTTTCGTTTGCATGGATGAGTTCCGTCGATTATAACGGAAGTCGGAGACTCCACGTTTAGGGTCATAAGATTTTTAATAGGTTCTTCTTTTAGCAGGCGAAGCGTGAGTTGCTTGTCCGATTAACCCCTCAACCGCTTCAAGGAGTCCTTCATTGAAACCTGGATGTGCATAGTGTGGGAACTTTATATCTTCTTCTTTTGCCGCCATTTCAAGCAACTGCACGAAGGAGCCTGCCATTTCAACAGCTCCTTCTCCAATCATATGAATGCCTTGAATGATTTCTGTTGTTGAATCAGCTATAACCTTAATAAACCCATCTTTTTTACCGGTAATCGTTGCATAACCAATGCCGCCAAGTGCAAATTGACTGACTCGAATCTGAAGACCCAAATCCTGTGCATTTTGTTCTGTTATCCCTACAGAAACGACGGGTGGAATTGTATGGGCAACTATTGGCATAAAAGTAAGATCTACTTCCGTTTTTTCTCCTACAATTGATGCAACAGCAGCTTTTCCTTGTTTAATGGCTTTTACAGCAAGCATTGGACCTTCCGTTACATCACCAATTGCATATATAGAAGGTATCGATGACTGCATATTCTTATCTACTTTTATAAAGCCCTCAGCTGTTTGTTCAATTCCAAAACGACCTATTCCTAAAGTCTTCAAATTGGGTTGCCTAGTTCCGGACATGAATAGATGTGAACCTTGAACTGTCTCTTCTATATTTTTATCAGTTAAAAACCTTATTGTAATTCCGTCTTCCGTCTCATTTGATGAAATGAATTCATGTTCTTTATACACTTTAATTTTACGCTTTTTAAATAGACGAGTTAACTCTTTATTGATGGACTCATCGAAAGGAAAGCCAACTTTGTCATCAATGATTATACTGACTTGTGCCCCTAGTGCTGCAAAACTAGAGGCAACTTCCAGTGCAATGTAATCTTGACCTCTTACTACAAGATGCTTTGGTATTTTTTCCAGATTAAACAGCTCATGTGGCAATAGAATTCTTTCCCCTTTCTTAGTCAAAATAGCTGGCCACATTGGGGAACTTCCTGTCGCAATAATTAGTTGTTCAAATTCAAAAATATCGAATTGATGTCCATTTTCCACACCGATTTTGTCTATTGCGAGAAATGTAACTTTTCCACGGATTATTTCAATTTCATTTTCATTACATAGACTTTCAATACCAGACCTTAGCTGATTAATAATTTGAGCTTTATAACCAAGTAGCTTTTTTAAGTCGAAAAAGTTATCCGAGCTAACAATCCCAAGTTGTTGCAAATGAGCTGTTTCAGATCGTTTCATTGCTGCGTGTGTAAAAACTTTAGATGGGATACATCCTTCAGTCAAACAAACACCACCCATATCAGCCTGTTCGATTAAAGTGACCGAAAGTCCAAGCTGCGCGCCTCGTATGGCAGCCGAATAGCCACCAGGTCCGCCTCCAATAATAATTAGACTTCTTTCCTGAGTGATTTCGCCAACAACCATTTCATATCATCTCCATCAGCAGTTTGTGAGGTTGTTCAATTAGACTAGCAAAGCGATTCGTAAAAGCAACGGCTGTCGCTCCATCAGCAACCCGATGGTCAAAAGCCATGGAGAGTGTCATGATATGCCCAATAACGATTTCATCATGCTCATTGACGATTGGCTGTTTTTTGGTTTTATGGAATGCAATTAATGCCGTTTCTGGATAGTTGATAATTGGTGTTGCACCCGTACTTCCGAGTGGTCCAACATTACTCACCGTAAATGTACTATTTTGCATTTCAAACGATTGTAATTTACCTGCGATTGCTCTTTCTGTTAACCCTTTAATGCATTTGTTAATCTCCTTGATAGATTTCTTATCGGCATCATGGATTACGGGAACAATTAGTCCACTTTCAGTATTTGTTGCAATTCCAATATGATAGTTTTTCTTAAGGAGTATTCGATTATTTGCTTCATCTAGTTCGGCATTGAATATTGGGAAGTCCTTTAATGATATGACTAATGCTTTAATAAGAAATGCTGCTACACTAACCGATTCTCCAGCTGCTTTCATTTGTTCCCTTATCATGAATAAATTCGTCATACGGACTTCATCAAAATGTGTGACATGGGGAATGGTGAAAAGTGATTTTGATACTTTTTCTGCAATCTTTTTTCGAATCCCATTGAAAGGGATTTCATCTGGAATCGAATGATTAACTGCTTCTTGCCTAACGTCTTCCACTGTTTCTACTTTAGATTGCGCCCCTTTCAAAAACCGAACAACATCTTCTTCAGTGACTCTTCCAGAGGGATCAGTAGCATGGACATCTTCAAGATAAATATTATTGTCGCGGGCCAATTTACGTGTGTACGGGGTTGCAAGTACTCGTTTAAATGGAAACGGTGAAGACTTTTCATCGTTTTTAGTAGAACGTATAACTTTCCCCTCGGTAACTCTTTCCGTTTCCACTTGTGAACTTTGTACTGTCCCCTTGGCTCCATCAGCTTCAATATAGAGTAAACTCGTTCCCACTTGAACAGTTTCGCCTACTTCAATTCTAATCTCTTTCACAATACCTAAGCAGGGTGAAGTTAGTTCAGCTATCATTTTATCAGTTTGAACTACAACCAGCGGCTGATCTGTAATAACCTGCTCTCCAACTCTGACTAAGTATTGGAGCACTTCCCCTTCTGTCATGCCTTCCCCGATATCATGCAACTTTACTTCGTGCATTTCATTTCCTCCTTAAAAATGAACCACTTTTTCAATTCCTTCAACGACTCGAGCGGGTGTTGGCAAATAGTGTTCTTCCAATGTGAAGAATGGAACGGGTACGTCAAATCCTGTTACACGTTCAATTGGGGCACGTAGATAAAGGAATGCTGTATCATTTATAATCGACACAATATCATTTCCGAGTCCACCCGTATTATGCGCTTCATGAATAATGACCGCTCGCGTTGTCTTTTGTACGGACTCAGCAATCATGTCACGATCAATTGGATACAATGTTCTTAAATCGATAATTTCACAACTAATCCCTTTCTTCTCGGCCAGTTCAGCTGCTTTCTCAGCAATTGTAATCATAGCTCCCCAAGCAATAAGTGTGACATCCGTGCCATCACGTACGATTTTCCCCTTTCCAATTTCAACACAATATTTCCCAACCGGTACTTCTTCTCTTTTTGAACGATAGATTTTCATCGGTTCGAGAACGAGGACCGGGTCAGGATCTTCCATTGCCGCTATCAACAATCCTTTTGCATCATATGGATTAGAAGGACACACTACCTTGATGCCTGGCATGTGAGTAAATAAGATTTCTGTACTATCAGAATGTATTTCAGGCGCACGAATACCTGCACCGTATGGGGCTCTAATGACCATAGGCACAGTAAAACGAGACATCGATCGCATTCGAATTCGAGAGACATGTGTCATTATTTGTTCATAAGCAGGATAAATAAAACCGAGAAACTGGATTTCCGCAACTGGTTTAAAACCATTCACAGCAAGACCAATTGAAGTTCCAATAATCCCTGCTTCTGATAACGGTGTATCGATTACCCGATCATCACCAAACAAATCCTGGAGTCCTTCTGTCGCACGGAATACGCCTCCATTTTTACCGATATCTTCTCCGAGTAAGATAGTTCGTTCATCCTCTTCTAACATTAAACGCATGCCATCATTAATCGCTTGAATTAGCGTCATTTTTTTTGTCGTTTCATTTTTGTATTCAGACCCTTTCAATGTTGTATTCATTTACAGCCTCCCTAAATGTGCCAGGTATGCTTCTTTTTGTTCAACTAGGTGTGCAGGCATTTCAGCATATACATGATCAAAAACGTCTTCTACGTTCGGCGGTGGAAACTGCTCCATCTCTTCCACAGCTAATTCGATTTCACGAGTCGTTTCTTCTATAGTCGTTTGAATCCATTCATCTTTCCAATAGCCATAATTTTTCATAAACAATTCCAACCGGGTAAGAGGGTCAACAAAGTTCTCTCCTCGTTTTTCAGAACGGTATTTAGAGGGATCATCTGCAGTTGTATGGGCTCCTTTTCGCCATGTAACTGCCTCTATCAAAGTCGGGCCATTTCCACCCCTAGCATGGTCAAAAGCCTTTTTAGTTTCAAAATACACTGCGAAACAATCATTACCATCAATCCGAATCCCCGGCATTCCATAGGCAACTGATTTTTGTGCGATTGTTACGGAATTCATCTGTTTTTCAATTGGAACTGAGATTGCATAACCATTATTTTGGTTTAAAAAAACGACTGGTACTTTGAACACGCTTGCAAAATTCAATCCTTCATGAAAATCGCCTTCCGAAGTAGCACCATCCCCGAAATATGCAATTGCTGCATTTTGTGTACCTTTCCTTTTTTCAGCCCATGCAGCCCCCGCAGCATGAGGTATCTGAGTCGCAATGGGGACAGCTGGTGGAAAGATATTTCTATCCGCAGGAGCAACACAACCTTCTGCTCTACCATTCCAGTACAAAAACGTTGTTGTCATATTTTTTCCGAACGTTAACGTTGCGCCATGATCACGGTACGTAGGGAAAACCCAGTCGTCAGGGTTTAATGCAAGTGCACTACCAACTTGAGCCGCTTCCTGCCCTTCAAAAGGTGCATAAGTTCCTAGACGCCCTTGTCTCTGCAAATTAACAGCTTTTCTATCAAATGTACGAATTCGTAGCATATGATAGTACAAATCTTTAACTAATTGCTCATCTATTTGTTTTTCAATACTCGAGTCTACAAGAAAGCCCAAATCATCTATTATTCTTTTTATAGGGTAATTTTCCACTTAACTTGCTCCCGTCATGATAGATTTCGAATCGACCACTTTGGTTTTGCTGGTGCAGTGTAAAAGCTATTTCGTTTTCCTCTATATGCTATTCTTTTCTCACACATTGCATTTGCCGATTCCTCTGTTGTTTCCCCAGTGATAGCAGCTTCATTGTATACTTCCAAAATCGCATCGTAGATCTGTCTTGTTTTGGCAAGCACCCGTTCATGATTAATACCATACAATTCATCTGCCACCTGGATGAGTCCACCCGAATTGACGATATAATCCGGTGCATATAAAATGCCTTTATCTCGCAACATTTTTCCATGTCTATTATCTAGCAACTGATTATTAGCCGATCCGACGATTGCTTTCACTTTGAATTGAGGAATTGTAGCGTCGTTAATAATTCCTCCAAATGCACACGGAACAAATATATCAGCTTCCTGTGAATAAATATCTTCGTTAGCAACGAATTGTACTTTACCTGTTGTTTGTACGGCCACTTTTTCAATTGCCCTTACATTCTCTTTATTAATATCGGTTACATAAATGTGAGCACCTGCTTCGAGTAATCCACTTGCAACCTTGAAACCAACCTTTCCTAGACCTTGAACTGCATATATATGTTGACCTAATTCATCATGACCATTGAGCATCTGATTGGTAGCTTTTATTCCGTACAAAACACCCTCCGCCGTGGGTATAGATGAATCGCCACCGCCTCCATATTCCTTAGGGAGACCGTTA
Source organism: Sporosarcina sp. Y1004 (assembly GCF_057669665.1). Lineage (NCBI taxonomy): Bacteria > Bacillati > Bacillota > Bacilli > Caryophanales > Caryophanaceae > Sporosarcina > Sporosarcina sp. Y1004. The sequence continues at coordinate 241,814 of NZ_JBYHFQ010000002.1, forward strand.
ACGAAATTCGTTTCTTTCTTGGCATGAATGAAATCATCCATCGTCGTTCCCATATCCGTTCCCGTATAAAAACGGCCACCTAGAGAATTCACAAACTGGCCGAATGCGCGGAATAATTCCGGTGATTTGTCCGTTGTGGGATCGCCAATAATAACGGCTTTCCCACCCCCGAAATCGACATCTGCAGCTGCGCATTTATACGTCATACCTTTAGATAGGCGAAGAACATCCTCCAAAGCTTCTTCCATGCTGCTATAAGGTTGCATGCGACATCCACCAAGTGCGGGTCCTAGAGTTGTATCATGGATCGCAATAATTGCACGTAAACCTGTTGAAGGATCATTGCAAAAAACGACTTGTTCATGCTCACTCATTCGATCGAAAAGTTCAAATTCCTTAGTAATTGAAGTTTTATCAGCTAGCATCACTCAAATTTCCCCCTTAGGATTGGACATACAGTATCTCTATTAGGATGACGCCTCTTTCAGTTTCTCAGCAATCTTTTCCTTAGGCAAAATGACTTGCATCACTTCACCTTTTCCAATTACACCTAAATTGTTTTCTACTGTTACGCTGGTTACAACCCTATTGGCATGAAGATTGACTAAAACTGCAGTTATTGTAATGACAGATCCAAGCGGAGATGCAGCAAGATGTTTTAACTGAATAGATGCACCCATTCCCTCTTCATTGTCTTCCAAAAATGGAAGAATTATTTTCCGCGAAACCCACTCCATATGATATGTCATCGCTACCGTTGAATAGACAGGATGTACAACTTGACCTTCAAATGAAGCAAACATATCTTCCGTCACAATAATCTCAATCGATTCTTCTCTACCTACTTCCAATCCTTGCTTCATCTTCTATCCCCTACTAACGTTATAGTCTGAACAACTCAAATTAATACCGAAAACCAGTAAAAAGTAGATACATTCTCTATCCTATCCGAAACCAAGTTGAAAGCGCTTACAAAAAATAAATTTGAAGCAATGTAGTCAGTTATTTGGAGTCTACGGAAATAGAAAATACAATACTCGAATTTTCTTATTCATAATTCAAGATTTTAGTAGAGCTACTTCTATTGGTTAGCGATTCATAAGATTTTTAGTTAGAAAAGTTACAGAGACAAAACTGGAAACCGCTCGGGTCATAAGCAATCAAGCTATGTGGCAAAGTGCGCCACGTCGTGCCTGCAAGGAGGCAGGTATGCAGTCGTTGCGACAGGACGTCGCGATCTTAGGCTGCCTTCCTTTTGACTTATGCCTATCGCGGCTAAACTACGCCTTGCCCATTTCGATTATAGTCCGAATGGATTTACTGGACGGCTGCCAAAGTAAGACATGATGCTTTTCGTTTCAGTGTAAAGATCAAGCGATCCGACTGATAGTTCACGGCCAAATCCGGATTGTTTATAGCCACCGAATGGTGTACCTGGGAATGCAGAGAATGGCGTATTAATCATAACGATTCCCGCTTGAATTTGGTTTGCAACACGTGTTGTAGTTGCATCATTTGTTGACCAAATAGAAGATGCTAGACCAAATTCTGAGTCATTCGCTAATGCAATTGCCTCTTTTTCATTTTTAAACTTCGATACTACAACAACTGGACCGAAGATTTCTTCACGCACAACCTTCATTTCTTGTGTTACGTTTCCAATAATTGTCGGCGCATACCAATACCCGTTTTCAAAGCCTTCTGGTTTCAATTCTTTCCCACCAGTAAGGATTTCCGCACCTTCATCAATCGCAGATTGAACATACATTTTCACTGTGTCCAATTGTCCTTGATCGATAACCGCGCCCATATGTGTTCCTTTATCAAATGGATCTCCAATTGATAGTTTTTCTGTTTTAGCAATAAACTTCTCAACGAACTCATCGTA